>JBOIEG010001033.1:0-11335 GCA_050740915.1 Gammaproteobacteria bacterium
ACGATCTTGGTCCGGTTCACGTCGTCCAGCAGGTCGCCCGGAACCAATTCACGGCTGGCGTAGTAGCTGTCCGGGTCATTCGGTTGCAGGACCCGCAGGCGATCCTTGATCGTGAGGCCCGGTGCAACGATGAGAAAGCCGCGGGTGAAGCGTTTGCTCTGCGGTCGTCGCACCGCATTGATGGTTTGCCAGGCGATGAGCATCGCTATAACCGTGGTCTTGCCCGCGCCTGTAGCAAGCTTCAACGCGAGGCGCATGAGCTCCGGGTTGGCGTCGTTATTAGCATTGGCCAGGTGTTCAAGAAAACCCTCGCCCACCTTACCGACCTGGGGCGCGACTTCAGTTAGCCAGATGGCAGTTTCCACCGCCTCGACCTGACAAAAGAAAGGACGGATGCTGCTGTATGTGTGGTGCCGCCAGTGCTGAAGCAGTCGCGCCGTCTCCGGCGTTACGCGCCAGCCATTGGAGTTTGACAATCGCCGCCAGTGGTCCACCTGCTGGCGAGCTGAATTGATGATCGCCGTGTGCTCGTATCGCTGCTCCGCGGTGGAAAGCCCTTTGCCTTCCTCGAACAGCAGTGATCCTTGGTCAGCGGCCCCTTTGCGCTTCTTCGGCTTTGGGATCGGCGTAATGAACTCCGCGCGACGACGGCGTTCGACGATCTGTTGGGTTGGCTGGCCCTGATCATCAAGCTCCCAGTGACGAGAGGGATCCTCGTAGGGAGAGTTGAGGATGGGTTTTTCGAAGAATTGGTTATTCATGTCGGCCGTTTCTTGATAGGCACGATGCTATGGCTCATCGCGTTCCTCATGAGGGAGGCGACGACTAAAGCGCGACGCCTCTGGCACAGTTTCCAGCGCAGCACGAAGGCCGGCAACGAGAGCAACCAAGCCAGTCATCTGAATCAGATGAAACACCCCGTTGTGATCAAAGGTCCAGATCAAGGTGAGCTCGATGCTTCGATTGGCCTGGAACGCGGCCGCTATGATCGTAATCAAAACACCAGCGACCATGAGCTTTGCGCCGGGACGACTCCGATTTCTGGCGATCCGAACGTAGATGATTAGGGCAAGGAACAGTGCGACAGCCTCGTAGATCAAGAACACCAAAAACGTTCCGGTAATGATCTGGGCGAGGGCGAAAAATACCAAGCCTACGGCGATCAGGATGGGCAACAGGCGACGCGCCACCCGCAATCCCCACAGGTCGTAAATAGCGCCCACTACGAACAGCGCGATGACTAAGCCCAAAGCCATGTTAAGGGGCAGCCACAGCAGGCGATGCGCCGTAGGGCTCAAGGTAAATCCGTGGGTAGCCGCGCCTAACGCGCTAGCCAAGCTCAGCAGGCCGAAGGCCCACGCCCATAGTGTTGCCTTCCAAGGATCGGCCATTCGGCGTCGGCGCACAGAGAGCGCGCAACCGTAGGAGAATACCGCCAGGATCAGATCCGTGATCGCGCTCGTTTGCTCCGTCGGGCTATCGATGAACTCCATGGTTCTGTCCGTCTTCCCCCACAGCGCCCCGTTGGGCGAGGTTCGCTTTTTCTTTGAGTTCAGGGCACTTCGATAAAATTGCTTCCTTGCAATTTATCGAATCGCAAAGCAAAAAGCGTGGTTTTTGCTTTGCTCCATTGGTCAATCACTTAAGGCATGATTGACCAATGTCCTCACATCCCTGTGAGGGCGGGCACTCCGAATTAATCGAAATGCCCTTCAAAGCTTATCCGAAAACATCTCTTTATAGTGTCGATACCAGTCGCTTTGAAACCGCTCTTTCGGATCGTACTTCCTCTTCAAGCGCAAGAATTCCACGAACTGGGGATAACAGGTCTCGACCTGCTTTCGGGTAGCCCAGCGATGGTAAGTTAGGAAATACCTCCCCTCGTATTCCATCGCGCGGTCGATGATGCGCCGAAAATCCTCGGCCGCCTTGCGCTTGCCCGTCTCTGTGTGGACCACGTGGAGATTGCAGACGATGCAAACCGAAGGCTCCTTGGCCTAGGCCAGAAAGCTCTCGGGATCTTTTTCGATGAACCGGATCGTGCCGTAGGTCATGTCCATCTTATGCGCCAGAAAATCCTTCCGTACCTGGCCCAAAAGCGGCGCGAACGCATCCTTCGAAACATACACCTCGGTGATCATTTCCGTGCCGTGGCGTGGGTCCATCGCCTCATAATACTCTTCGAAATTGCCGGCTAGCTGGTGGGTATCCGACCAATAGATCTGCCCAGAGGTTGACAAGTAATACTCGGAATATCGTTCAAACGCTTTCTTTTTGTTGCTTCGAGCCAGGGTATAGAGCCGAGCCCAATCCTCGCCGGACAGTTGTTTCTGATCCTCGGCAATAAGGGCATCCGGGCCCACTGGGCGATAGCAAGAGAAGATCCCTCGATGGGACTCGGCATCGGACTCTAGATCGGTCGAGTACTGGCAGTCGCCGTAGAGGTATCCTTGGTGCAGGCGCTTTTCCACCCAGGAGAGGAGGTCTTTCACGGCAATTACCTCCACTATTCGTTGTACCTTGATACGCGGCACTAGCCGCAATGTTACCGTAGCAATGACACCGAACAGTCCATAGCCGCCGATGGCCAGCGCAAACAGCTCCGGATCCTCGCGCCGGCTGCAGGTGTGGTGTTTACCTTGAGCGTCGATTAAGACGAACGACTCGACGTCTCCGATGATCGGAGGGAAGCGCAAGCCCCGGCCGTGGATGTTGGAAGCCAAAGCACCGCCCAGGCATACGCGATCGACCCCCGTCTGTTTCTCGCGGATCGCCCAGGGACGGGGGTCGCCGACCTGTTCTCGGTGTAAGTAATCGATCAGCTCTGGCCATTGCATCCCGGCCCCGATCTCGATCTGCCCTTTGGCTTTATCAAAGCGCACCACCCCGTTGATCTGACGCGTATCGAGTAGGATAGTATCGCGGCCGAATTGCTGGCCTCCCATGGCATGTCTTCCGCCGGCCACGCTCACAGACCGTCCCTCACGCCGGGCATTCCAGAGAGCGGCTTCGATTTCATCGATGGATTTCGGCGTAAGGACGCGATTAACCCACGTGGCGTTAAGCTGCGACTGCACGTCGTTGACTTCAACCCCCGCGCGTTCAGCCGCTCGAAGCCCTAAGGCATGGGACGGCAGTAACGCCGCCCCGCTCAGGGCGACGGTTTGCTTAAGAAATGCGCGGCGAGTCAGCATGGCAAGCTCCTGATTTAAGGGCACTTCGATCAAGTCGACGTGCCCGGCGGCGGTATGGGGATATGTCCTTAATAATAGAGTACCGGTCGGGTTCCAGCGTTCGAATAGCTAAACGGCCCTGACTCGATAGAGAGCAAGAGGAGCAACACGCCGCCCCGCGCGATGGCCTTGCCGAGCTGCGCTCACCGGCCGCTGCAATCGAAGAGAGAAATGCTTGCAAATCGGAGCAGTCCATATATAGGGTGACGAAGCCTGTCCTGAGCCTTGTCGAAGGGCCTGTCCTGAGCCTCGTCGAAGGGGAACCCCAACGCTACCGGCGCAAAATGTTGGGGTTCGTCCCTAACCCCAACTACCGCTGTGGACGCATATGCATAGCGCATATACAATACGCCCATGCCATTCGACTGGGACGAGGCCAAGAACGAGGACAACTTTCGCAAGCACGGCGTTTATTTCGAGGCGGCGGAAGAGGTCTTTGCTGGCGATGTCCCGACGATGGTAGACGCCCGCCACGACTACGGCGAACCTCGATATATCACCTTCGGGGCGCTACGCGGGCGGGTGGTGGTGATGGTCCATACACTCCGCGGAGATGTTACCCGCATCATCTCGATCAGAAAGGCCAATGAACGTGAGCGAAAAACGTATCAAGCGTTCCTTGCAGAGGCTCGACGCCTTAGAGGACAAGCACATCGATTACTCCGATGTTCCCGAAATCTCGCCGGAGATGTTCGCGCGCGCCGTGGCGCACCGAGGTCTTACGGTCCCGCCGCGCAAGACCCAGATCGCGCTGCGTGTCGACGGCGATGTGCTGGCCTGGTTCAAGGCGCAAGGCAAGGGCTATCAGTCGCGCATCAATGCCTTGCTGCGTGCTTATATGGAAGCGCATCGGTGAGACCTTCGATTACCGATAGACATCGCGCCAGACCTCAGAGTTTGTGAAAAAACCTACTGCGCTCGGGATCTCGCGTTCCGGCGGTGCTCGGAATCCTCATGTATTTCAATATACACTACGGTTCCTGCGCTCCGGCGGAACGCGACCTTCCTTCGCTCGCGACGGTTTTTTCACAAACTCTCAGACCATCGACTGAAGCCCAGGGCCTGAAACCTGAGCTAACCCGTACTCGAGAAGCCGCCGTGGAACGGGCGTTCAAGAGCCGGATCTCCCCTGTATCGCGCCGGTGCTAGCCATCCCCGGCAATCGCTACCCCAACAACAGCCGCGCGCAGTGCAGATGGGCCGGCGTGACCTTCACACGGTCGCGAGCTCTGTCAAGGAACGGAAGCGAAAACGACGGAGCCTTAAGCGATACTGCCCCTCTCCCCCTCGACATCTTGGAGCTTCTTGATAGGATGACGGCGGCAACCCTCTCATACAGCTTGCGAAGAGCGACCGGCTCGACCCTGCACGGCACGACATTTGTCGATGGCGAGCGAGCCATAAGCGATGCCGCCCTTGCGATGAAGGAAGTCTTAGCGTGAAAATAGCGGCGTCGCGAGGTCAGAGCTTGTGAAAAAATCTGCTGCGCTCGGGATCTCGCGTTCCGGCGGTGTTCGGCGGTTGGAGACTGGAGACTGGAGACTGGAGACTGGAGACTGGAGACTTGGAGGGTGGACTCCTCGAACCTCCACAGCCTCAAGCCTCAAGCCTCCAGCCTCAAAGCTCCCTACCTGTGCTCCGCCGGAACGCGACCTCCCTTTGCTCGCGACGATTTTTTCACAAGCTCTCAGCCCAAGGCTTAAGGGAAAATCCTAGGTAAAAAAGCCCCTCATGCGAGCGGAACAATGATGAACGCGATTAAAGTCGAGGAGCTGCGAAAGGTCTACCGGTCGAACACCGACGATGCGGTTCATGCGCTGGACGGCGTTTCATTTCAAGTCCCGCAGGGCTGCATCTACGGATTGCTCGGGCCCAACGGCGCGGGGAAGTCCACCCTGGTCAAGATTCTCACCACGATCACGTCTCCGACTTCCGGCCGCGCCGCGGTTCTGGGCCGCGATGTGGCCCTGCATCCGCTGGAGGTGCGCCAGCAGATCGCGGTGGTGCTTCAGCAAACCGCGGTTGAGACATTGCTGAACGTTCAGGACAATCTTCTGATCTACGCCTATCTTCACGGGATCGGGCGGCGCGAAGCGCGGGAACGCCTGGGGGCGGTGGTGGAAGAGTTCGAACTTGCCGACCAACTGCGTGAGACCGTGCAGGACTTGAGCATCGGCACCAAACGCCGCGTCCAAGTCGCCAAGATATTCATGCTGGACTCGCCGGTGATCTTTCTCGACGAGGCCACGACCGGCATGGACCCGCTCATGAGGCGGCGCGTCATGGACCGGATCCGCGCCGAAGCCCGCAAAGGGCGGACCGTGTTGCTGACCACGCAAGTCCTCAGCGAGGCAGAGCAGCTGTGCGACACCATCATGATCATCGACCGAGGCCGAAAGCTGGCGTTCGGCACTCTTCAGGACTTGCGCCGGCTCTCGGAACACATGTTCCGCGTGAGCTTGTCGTTTTCCGGAACCGACGGGGATTTGGTGAGCCGTCTTGAGGCGCTCAAGCCGGTGGAATTGAAGGCCGAGGGCAAGACCGTCGAGATGCTGTTCCGCGGAGAGCAATCTTCTCTGCTGGAAAAGCTCGCCGAGATCTCACGGTCCATTTCGATCACGCAGTTCGAGGTCCGAGGCGCCGGTCTGGAGGAGATATTCCTGACCCTCGTGAAGCACGCCAAGTGAGTGGGATCGCGGCGCTCGTGTACCGGGACTACCGGCAACGGATCACGAACATCGGGTTTCTGTTCTGGGATTTGTTCACCCCGATCGCCTATCTGACGCTTTTCGGCACAGGCTTCGAGCGGTTGCTCACGGGGTCCTTCATTGTGGACGGTCAAGTCCTCGCCTATACATCCTTCCTGCTTCCCGGCGTGATCGCGATGACGATCTTCAGTGTCGCTATGAATACTTCGTGGGGCTTTTTCATGGACAAGGATTCCGGGATCTTCTACGAACTTCTGACCTATCCGATCACCCGCCGACAGTTCCTGATCGGCAAGATCTGTTTTAATGTGCTCTTGAGCGCCGTTGGCTCTTTCCTCGCCATCGCGCTCGGGGTCTTCGCGATGAAAGTCCAGATCCGCTGGGACCTTCTACCTCTCACGGTCGCCGCCATCATAGTGACGACCGCCGGTTGGTTTTTTCTCTTGAGCATTTTCGCCATCCGGCTGCGCCGGATGGATTCGTTCAATACCTTTACCAGCGCGGCTTACATCATCCTGATGTTCATCAGCACGATGTTCTATCCAATCGCCGAAATGCCGGTATGGTTCCGAGCGACTGCGTGGTTCAATCCGATGACATGGCAGGTGGACTTGTTCCGCTTCAGCCTTCTCGGCATCGGCATGCCGTCTGCCATCGTGCTGGAGGGCGCGGCCTTCGTCCTTTTTACCATGGTTTGTCTCGCCTTCGCGGTGTGCGCCCTCGACCGCGCGGCATAAGCTGGAGCTAATCTGGACGCATCTACTAAATCTAATCGACACATCGCTGCCGTAGACCTTGGGTCGAACAGTTTTCGTCTCATTGTTGCCGAGGCGGTGGAAGGGCGGCTTCGCATCGTGGATAAGCTACGCGAGATGGTGCGGCTGGCCGGGGGCTTGAATGAGAACAATCGCTTAACCGAGGAAGTGATGCAAAGCGCCGTGGCGTGCCTGGAGCGTTTCGGCCAGCGTTTGATCGGGATCCCGGCGCACGGAGTGCGCGCGGTCGGCACCAATACCTTACGTAAGGCAAAAAACAGCGGGGAATTTGTGCGCCGTGCCGAAGCGGCCCTAGGCCATAAGCTCGATATCATCACCGGTTTTGAGGAAGCGCGGCTCATCTATCTGGGGGTATCGCATTGCTTGGAAGGTGACGGCGTCGCACGGCGCTTGGTAATCGATATCGGAGGAGGAAGCACTGAGCTGATCCTAGGCCGGCAGTTCGAGCCCGAACGCATGGAAAGCCTGCATATAGGCTGTGTTGGCATCAGCACGCGATTTTTCCAAGATGGTGCGCTAAACGAGTCGCGGATGAGGGCGGCGGAGATAGCGGCGCTACAGGAGTTCGAGGGGATCCAGGAATCGTTCAAAGGCAGGGGCTGGGATTTGGCGATCGGCGCATCCGGCACCATCCTGGCCGTTAGAGAGATCGTGCTCGCCCAGGCTTGGAGTGAGGACGGCATCAGGGCTTCCGCCATGCGACGGCTGCGCAAAGCGTTGATCGCAGCTGGGGACCTGACGAAGCTGGAGCTGCCGAGCTTGCAAAAAGAGCGTGTGCCGGTGTTCCCGGGTGGGTTTGCCATCCTCTGGGCCGCGTTTCAGGCTTTGGGGATCGAGCGCATACAGGTGTCGGACGGTGCGCTCAGAGAGGGCTTGCTGTATGACTTGCAGGGGCGCATTCACGAGCAAGACGTGCGCGAGCACACCGTTTCCGATCTGCTATCTCGGTATGAGATAAATCGAGCACAGGCAGAACGGGTAGCGGCAACAGCCCTTTATCTTTACGAGATCGTGGCTGATGACTGGAAAATCCGGGAGCAGGCCCACGCCCTCTGTTTGCGCTGGTCGGGATTTCTTCATCAGCTCGGAATGTCGATCTCCCACAGCCAGCACCACAAACACGGGGCTTATTTGCTCGAAAATCTCGACATGCCGGGTTTCTCCAAGGGGGAGCAACAGTTTCTCGCCACCTTGGTGCGCGCTCACCGGCGGAAGTTTCCCGTTGACGAGATCAAGGAGATCCCCAAGCAAAGCGCGGAAGCGATGCGCCGTTTATGCATAATCTTGCGCCTATCGGCACTGCTGCATCGCTCCCAGAACCCCAAGCCGCTGCCCCTGATCACGGCCAAGGTGGACGAATCCAAGATCTGGCTTGTCTTTCCTCCGGGCTGGCTGGATGAACACCCGCTGACTCGGGCAGACCTGGAACAGGAGGCGGCTTATCTGGAGGTGGCGGGATATGCGCTGAAGTTTAGCTAGCGCTGCCAGACAGCTCCTCTAACAGCATTTCCTGCGCTGCGCGTGGCTTGGCGTTACCGGGGTTTGCACGGCGGTAAGACCCATCGATTTGCAACAGCCAGGCTTGAGTATTGTCCGCCAAGTAATGCATCAGTCCTTGCTTGATAAGGCGCTCTTTTAGGCGTTTGTCCTCAATAGGAAAGCAGGTCTCGATGCGACGGAAAAAGTTTCTCTCCATCCAATCCGCGCTGGAGCAGAAGATCCGGGGCTCGCCGTCATTGTGAAAGTAGAACACCCGAGCATGCTCTAAAAAGCGACCGACGATGGAACGGACATGGATGTTTTCCGACACCCCTTTGATCCCCGGACGCAGCACACACACCCCGCGCACGATGAGGTCGATTTTCACACCCGCCTGAGAGGTGGCATACAGCGCTTCGATGATCTGCCTGTCTTGCAGCGCGTTCATCTTGGCGATGATGCGCGCCGGCTTTCCTTCGCGTGCCAAGCTCGCCTCGCGCTCGATGTGCTCAAGCAGGGTCTTGTGCAAGGTGAACGGAGATTGCAGCACCTTTTTCAGCTTGCTCGCGCGCCCCAGCGCCGTCAACTGCTGGAAGATGTTATGAGCGTCCTCGCCTAGGGACGGATCACAGGTAAGCAGACCGTAATCGGTATATTGGCGCGCCGTTCGCGCGTGATAGTTACCTGTACCCAGGTGCACATAGCGCTTTAGCTGGCGGCCCTCGCGGCGGACGACCAGAACCATCTTGGCATGGGTCTTGTGCCCGACCACGCCATAGACCACATGCGCACCGGCCTCTTGCAGATCATTCGCCAGCTCGATATTAGCCGCTTCATCGAAGCGCGCTCGCAGCTCGACCACTACCGTTACCTCCTTGCCCGCGCGCGCCGCCCCGATCAGCGCTTCCGCAATGGCGGATTCGCTTCCGGTACGGTAGAGCGTCTGCTTAATGGTTAGTACCCCGGGGTCGGCTGCCGCCTGGCGGATAAAGTCGATGACGGGAGCGAACGACTCGAATGGGTGATGAAGCAGGATATCGCCCTTGCGTATGGCCTCGAAGACATCGCTGTTGCGTGAGAGTGGAAGCGGCATGCTGGGTGTGAAAGCGGGGTATTTTAGCTCGGGCCTGTCGACAAGCTCATGGATCGCCAGCAAACGGATCAAGTTCACCGGACCGTTCACCTGAAACAGGTCGTCTGAGGTGAGGTTAAACTGTTTTAACAGAAACCCCGTCATTTCGGGAGGGCAGTTGTCGGCGACTTCTAGGCGCACGGCGTCTGAGAAACGACGCGATGGCAGCTCGCCTTCGAGCGCTCGCAGCAAGTCGTCGACCTCTTCGTCGTCCACGAATAAGTCGGCGTTACGGGTCACGCGAAACTGATAGCAGCCGCTCGCATTCATCCCCGGAAACAGATCAGAGACGTGAGCGTGGATGATAGAAGTCAGGAAAACGAAATCATCAGGGCCTTGGGCGGTACTCTCAGGCAACCGGATCAAACGCGGGAGGGAGCGGGGCGCCTGCACGATAGCAACCCCGCTGTTGCGGCCAAACGCATCCCGTCCTTCCAGGGAGGCAATGAAGTTCAGACTTTTATTCAAAATCCGAGGAAAGGGATGTGCTGGATCCAGCCCAATAGGGCTTAGCACCGGCAACAACTCCCGGTTGAAATAGCGCTTCACCCACGCCGCTTGTTTGGTGTTCCACTGGGATCGCTTCAAAAACCGGATCTCGTGCTGGGCGAGCGCTGGCAGCAGCACATCGTTTAATGTGACGTATTGGTCCGCAACGAGCTTGTGCGCGCTTTCGCTGATCCGCTTTAGCTGCTCAACCGCGCTGTAATTATCGGGCCCGGTTTGCACCGCGGCGAAAGCGACCTGTTGCTTAAGGCCGGCCACACGGATCTCGTGGAACTCGTCCAAGTTGGAGCTCACGATGCAGAGAAACTTGAGCCGCTCTAGCAGAGGGACCGTCTCGTCTTTCGCTTGCTCCAATACCCGGCGATTGAACTCGAGCAGACTGCTTTCGCGGTTGATATACAATTCCGGCGATTTGAGGTTAGTGGCATCCATCGCGGCAGTATCTTCGGCGAATGTTACGCTTATGTGACAAGGAAAGGTGGGTGACTCTGCGAGTATCGATGTTAACATGAATCGTTTTTTCGGCTAAGTCTTGGGCGCGGAATACAGATTTGGGATTGAGTGGCGATGGCAAGACGAACAAGAAGCACCCTGGCGGAGCAGGCGGATCGCTATCGGCTTTACGAGCAGTCGGTGCAGTGCGTGGAAGCCGAAATCGACTTCGTGGAAGAGACTTTCAAGCACCTGCGCGGCCGCCCCGCATTCATTCTACGCGAGGATTTTTGCGGGACCGCGAGCGCCTGCTGTGAATGGGTGCGTCGGCATCGCCGTAAGCGCGCTATTGGGGTGGATATCGACCCAGAGGTCTTGAACTGGGGCGCAAGGCATAACCAGAGTGCGCTTGAGCCTAGCGCTCGGAAGCGCTTGAGCCTAGTGAGTAGCGATGTGCTGAAAGTAAAAGCGGAGCGGGTGGATTGCGTATTGGCCATGAACTTCAGTTACTGGTTGTTCAAAGAACGAAAAATCATGCGGCGGTATTTTCGGCACGTGCACGCGGGGCTGGTTGAGGACGGGATTTTCTTTCTGGACGCCTATGGCGGTTACGATTCCTGCCGGGTGTTGCGCGAACGCACTCGGCACGATGGGTTTACTTATGTTTGGCACCAGGCTTCGTATAACCCGATCAGCGGTGAGATGAGCTGCCATATGCACTTCAACTTCAAGGATGGATCGCGCCTCCCTAAAGCCTTCAGCTATGTGTGGCGGTTGTGGACGCTGCCCGAGATCCGGGAAATCCTGCACGAGAGCGGATTTTCGCGCGTGACCGTGTATTGGCAAGGCACCGATGAGGAGACGGGCGAGGCCAATGGCATCTTTCTGCCCACCGAAGTAGGGGAACCTGATCCCGGTTGGATCGCCTACATCGTCGCCGAGAGCTAGTGTAGTGTCCCTTAAATAACTTTACAGACTTTCCAGTGATTGCTATGGTCTCGCTCATGCCGAACACCCGCGTGGCGATCAAGTTGCAGCCGGCTGAACGCACGCCGCTGGAGACATGGG
>JBOIEG010001034.1:0-5268 GCA_050740915.1 Gammaproteobacteria bacterium
GGATCAACCACACCCAGTAACCGTCGCCCATCAGGTGCGTGGTGGAGAAGTAGCGCATCCGCCCCGGCACCCGCTCGTGCCATCTCGTTTTCGATTCCGATACCAGATCGCAGACGTCAGCGCGGCCTTTCACGCGCCACCACGCGGCGCTATGGGGCATGGTGGATTTCACGGTCAGCCCTAGCAGCCCTAGTTTCCTCTGCAGAAACCGCCGCCGGCCCATGGCATTGACCACCCAGCGCGCCCTCACTATCCGTGGCTCCCGACCGTTTTCGGCGGACTCATATCGAATCCGCCATTCAGGCCGAGCGTGATGTCATTGACCTTCACCCCGTCGGTTATATTGGACGCCCATCTCCTGATTGATGTGGCCAGATCATTTTCTAATCGGCCCACGTCAAGCTGGTAGGAGGTAAAAGGACTGTTGTCGCCAAGACCGATTTCCGGTCGTTCAGATAAACAGCCGCCGTCCTTGCTGCTCCACAAATAACGCAGGCCGTGCTTGCGGAGCTGGTTGACACGCAGACACTCCCGTAACTGCAACGCCTCCGCGAGGTAGAACGTCGTGCTCTCCACCATCGACTCGCCGACCTTGTGCGCCGCGAGCGGCATGGGAAACCGTGCCTGTTCGAGCATCAGGACCGAGAGGTCCGGAAAAGTAAGCTTCAACTGGCGGGCCAGCGTTTGCCCGGCTATGCCCGTCCCGCAGATCACGGCATCGTACTCACTGTTTTGCACGTCGGTCCCCAACATAGTCATATTCGCGCTGCACGCTTCGGCCCGCTTCGCCTCCGGGGGCGAAGAAACACCAGGCGGCCTTCCAGAGATATTCGAGCACGTGGATGAACATGAACGTCACATGGTATGTACCCAGGGCGGGACTGATTCGCTTGACCCACGAGGGAGGTTAACGAGATGTTTAAAATCGCCGACCTGCTGGCCACCAACCGTCAGCTCACATTGCGGCAGACCATGATTCTCGATGCGCTGCTCCGGCGGCCAGGGCGTGAAGCCACCCCGCTCCTCGGTATTGTAGAAGTGTTCCTCGGGGAAGACTTCAGACGTAACCTGGGCCACCTCGTTGATAAAGTTCAGGATAATGTTGCGCGGCTTCTCGTGCGCCAGGTCGCCCTCAAACTCATCCGCCGGCTTGTCGTAGCGGATCACCGCCGAGCTGCGGGTGTTGCGCCCCTTCACAAAGCTGCCGTTCTCGTAGTAGCGGAAGACGGGGTGCAGGAAGGCCACACAGCCGGGGCGTTCGGGGTCGTTGCGGCGGACAAAGGTGTTGATATCGGTGTTGGGGAAGTTGTTGAACCCATATTCCAGCGTGAAGAGCACGATCTTCTTGTCGGCAAAGTGCGGGTGTTCCAGCACATGGTCCACCGGGAGCTCGTAGAAGACCTGTGCCTTCCCCTGTTCTGGGTCGATCACCAGCGTGTCGCACAGAACCTCGTAGGCTTCGTAGAGACCCGACGAAAGGCTGATCCGCTTAATCAGATGCTCGCCCAGGTGCTTCAGGTCTTCCATACTCTTCAGGTCGAACTCCTCGCTGGGGGTGGAAACGCCTTCGTAGCGATCTTCGAGCATACGGAAGAGCGCCCGTACGGTGTAGCGGTAACCGTGAATAAATCCCGTTGGGCTGCGACGATTTCGCCCTTCCATCACCGCCCCCAGGCAGAAGAGGTCTGGGACACTGCTTTCCCACATCGAGCTCATGAACGGATACTTCTCAGTGGCGTCGGAGGGTGCGGGGGTCATGTCGGGCGCAAAGAGCGTCGGCTCGATATACTTCCATCCGGTGCAGCGGATAACATGATCCGCCGGAATCCAGCCGGTGGCACTGCCGGGGGTCGTCCAGTGCGGGAACTCCTCGACATAATGCACCCGCAGTGCCCCATCTTCTTCCTTCGTGATTTTGGTAGGGGTGATGCCCTGGACGCCGTGCAGCAGCTTCAACTGCGACATATCCAGGATGACATTGCCCGACGCCCGCACATCGCCGACATAGTGCGTCTGCCAGGCGTGTTTCAGCATCTTGTCCCTGCACAGGATGGTAATCACGGCAGCGGAATTGGCGAGGTGGTTGGCGGTCTCAAAGGCCGAGTTGCCATGCCCCAGGATCACCACACGCTTATTCTCGAAACGTTTCCGGTTGGTATCGTGGTTTTCATACCCCTCGACAAACTCAATCCCTTCCAGGTCCGGGATGTTGGGCTTGACGGGGCCAGTCGCCATCAACAAGACGCGGCAGCGATACTCATTCCTGTCGGCGTCGGTCAGCACAAAGTGCCTGGTCTCGTCCTGCTCACGGGAGATGTGCGTCACGCGCGTGTTGTACTGCACGCTGAGTTCGAAGTGGGCGACAAAATCGTTCACATAGCGCACCAGGTCGTCCGCAAGGGGATACAGATCCTCCGAGTAGTCCCGGAAGCTGAAGGAATAGTCGTGGGTCAACAAGGAGTTCCAGTCGAAGCGCAAGTTGAACTCCGGTTCGGGGAACCAGTTGAACCGCTTGTTGAAGGAATTCAAGCGGCGGTGGCGTGGGTTCTGGCTGAAGAACATGCCAGCCGCGTGACCACCTTCTAGAATCAGGTAGTCCCGTCCGGCCTGTTCCATGAAGTAGCCCATCTGCACCCCGCCCGGGCCAGCGCCGACAATGATATAGTCGTGGTAGTTCATACATTTCTCCTGGTTGATAGATTAACTTAGGCTGCTCCAAAATCTAATTTTCGCTCAATCGCGGACGACCGCCTCGCGCACGATGGGCATAGGCGGCCGCGCCCGCCAGTAGACCCACTCGAAGATCGGCGAGGCCATTAGCGTGGTGATGATCGCCATCAGCACCATGATCGTGAACAGGGTTGGCGTGATCAGCGCGTGTTCCAGCCCGATGTTGAGGATGATCAGCTCCATCAGCCCGCGTGCGTTCATCAGTGCGCCGATGGCCATCGCCTCGCGCGGCAGCTCGCCGCTGAGCCGTGCCGCTGCCCAGCATGCCACACCCTTGCCCAGGCAAGCGGCCAGGAGGACAAGCAAGGCGATCCCCCACAGCACAGGGCTATCGAGCAGTCCGATGCTCGTGTTGAGCCCGGAATAGACGAAGAAACACGGCACCAAGAGGTTCGACACGAGCGGGTCGAGCAACCGTTGCAGGTTCCGGGCAAAGCGACCCCGTGGCATCGCTACACCCATGATGAACGCGCCGAAGACGGCATAGATCCCGATGCGGTCGGTGAACCATGAGCCGAGCAGCACCAAGATCAGGACCAGCGTGAGCAAGCGCCCGTTCACTCCCTGCTCCCGTTCGGCCATGGCGTCCAGCCGGCCCAACAACCCCTTGCCCACCGTCAAGAGGCCGACAGCATACAACACTCCGCCGCCGATCGCGAGGATGGCGATGGTGGCGTTCTGCTGAAAACTGGCCAGCACCAGGGCCAGCACACACCACGCCGCAGCGTCATTGATCGCGCCGGCGGCCAGGGTCAGGGTACCCAGCGAAGTACCGGCCAGGCCACGCTCATGGATGATGCGCGCGAGCACCGGAAAGGCCGTGATCGACATGGAGGCGCCGAGAAAGAATGCGCCTTCCCACAGCGACACGCCGTCGGCGAAAAAGCCGGTCAGGCGGATCAGGGCGGCGCCGAGCGCACAGCCCAGCGCGAAAGGAACCAGGATCCCGGCGAGCGATACGCTGGCGGCGCTGCGCAGGCGGCGGCGGATGAGATCGGTGTCGAACTCCAACCCGACCAGGAACATGAAGAGCGCCAGTCCCACCTGCGCAAAGACATAGAGGACGACCCGGGTCTCCGGCGGGAAAAGCCAGGTTTGCGCGTCTGGCCACAACAGGCCGAACAGAGATGGCCCCATCACGATCCCTGCGATCATCTCGGCAACGACCTGCGGCTGTCCGAACCAGCGCGCGATCCACCC
The DNA here is from genome assembly GCA_050740915.1 of Gammaproteobacteria bacterium. Classification (GTDB taxonomy): domain Bacteria; phylum Pseudomonadota; class Gammaproteobacteria; order JBOHHR01; family JBOHHR01; genus JBOHHR01. Next base: position 3,931 of record JBOIEG010001034.1, read on the forward strand.
CACGGCGCGACAGGTGCCCAGTATCAGCGCGAGCTGGAGAAAGAACAGCACCGATATCTCGAAGTTGGACATCCTGCGGTCGCCAGTGGGTTATCCCAGGGCCTCGCCAAAAAAGCTGGGGGCGACGGCCTGCCCTTTCAACTGAAAAGGCGCTTCGCTCGCAGCGGATGGTCCTGAGCCTCCATCCTTCCCATTGGCGGGAATCGAAGCACCCTCGACATCCACAGCTTCCCGATCGTCCAGCGGGCGCATCTGGTATAACCGCTCGATCTGCGCCCGCATCTCACTCAGGTCCCGCGGCGCCATCTTGGGCCGGTACAAGCCATCCTGCTCCCAGCGCTCCGGGTTCAGGCTGATCGCCCACGGGTGGACCCACAGCGGATCGGGTAACGCCGCCAGTTTCTCCGGCATGACGTCGCGCACCGCCATCACAAAGACGACCTGAAGAAACTCTTCCATCCGCGCCAGCGCGTAGCGGTAGTTGTCGAGGATCCGGGCGAAATCGTCGTAGCGTTTGGTGTTGCGGCCGTATATTTCTCTGATGAAGGGCACCTGTAAATAATCAATAAACGTGAACGTGAAGCTCGACCGGGTCCTGGCCGCCCATTGCTTCCAGAAATTCTCCAGCTTGAAGGCCAGGAGCGAATAGGATCCCGCCAGCTCCCGGACGGCCTGGCTCTTTTCCGCGTCCAGATAGAGCGTGTTGAACATCTGCGGATAGACGAGACCCCAGGAGAGCGAGAGCGCCCACAGGTAGCGCAATGACCAGATGTGAGGATGCTTGAAGTACTCGTAGGGCGTCTGGATGAGGAACGTGTCGAACTCGCAGATCCCACGCGCCACCCGGTTGAACTGCAGCACCTGCGGGGCCGTCAGCCCGCCGGTCCGATCCAATTCGATCATTCTAGTGACCATCCCATTCTCGAACCCGATCGTCACCGCCCCGGGAGAATAAAAGGGATCGGAGAAGAGCCCGGCGTTACCGATGCACGCCCAGCGCTGCTCGGAAAAGATCTGCTTGGACGAGTGGCTGTAGTCGCGTAGCACCAGGAAATCCAGTCGTTCAAACTGCCTCTCAGTCAGATACCGGTACAGTCTCGGCTCGTTAACCTCGAGCCATTCCATCGCCTTTTCCGGCGTGCAGTACTCGCTCGCCGGGTGGATCGTCTCGCGCGTGACGATGCCGATGCTGGTATGCCCCGAGGACAAGGGGATCAACCACACCCAGTAACCGTCGCCCATCAGGTGCGTGGTGGAGAAGTAGCGCATCCGCCCCGGCACCCGCTCGTGCCATCTCGTTTTCGATTCCGATACCAGATCGCAGACGTCAGCGCGGCC
>JBOIEG010001035.1:0-6281 GCA_050740915.1 Gammaproteobacteria bacterium
TGGACACCGTAGCCTACAGACTACGATGATCTACACCCATATTCTAGAGACCGAGCGCACGGTCACCTCGTCATTGGACCGGCTCCTCACCTGACCGGTTGCGGCAGCGCGGCCAGCCGCACTTCGCCGGCGCGCAAGGTGTTTTCCCCGAGTGTTCGTTCCCGCGGTGTCTCGCGCTACCCGCCACTGACTGCTTCTGGCCGATACCGCTCCTAGCGCATAACCGAGCGGACGATGTCCGCTCGCTCGGCGCACTCTTCCTCGATCGCCTCCAACAACCCGCCGCGGCTTAGGAGCATCGACTCGATGCGTGCTCGACCTTGCCCCCCCACCCCAGATCGCCACGCACGCCAGCGAGCTGCTCGACCGGATCGCCGGAATGCAAAGGCTCAGAGTGCCGGATCGATAGAGTCCGCCGCGCCGGCGGTCTAGCTCACGGTTGCGACGCGATCAACTGCTGCGCCGAGCAGTTGCTCCGCTCGCGCTCCTGGTCGCGCTCCCGAGCCGCCTTGAGCGCACGCGCGTACCACTCGAGCTCGTCGAGAAACTTTATGATGCGCCGTTCGTAGCCCTCCTCGATCGGCGAGCCGTTCTCCTTGAACGCGTCCTGGACCTTTGGGATCGGAAAGATCGAGGGAATGCTCGGCATTCCGAGCTCGCCAAGCATCGCACGCAGCGCGATCGCGGCTCGAACGCCTCCAAAGGCCCCAGCCGAGTAGCAGACGATCGCGCTTGGCTTGTAGAAGTACTCCTCGAGGAAGTGATCGAGGAGGTTGGCGAGTGCGGGCGGAATGGTGTGGTTGTACTCGCCCGAAACGATCACGTACGCGTCCGCCGCCTTCACACGCCCGGCCAACCGCTCGAGCGACTCCGGCGCGCCTCCCGGCGGATATTCCTTGTACATCTTGTCGAGGAGTGGCAGTCGAAACTCGAACGGATCGACGAGGAAGACCTCGTGCCCGCGTTCTCGGCACTTGCTGGCGACGAAGCGCGCGGCCTTGATCCCTTGCCGCGTCGAGCGGACGGACCCATAGAGTACGAGCAGGTTGAGTTTCATGAGTTCTTCCTCCGGAGAGTCAGCCTCGTTTATCTGGACAGCACCGCTCGGCTCGATAAGTGGAATCCCTGCCAGCTCAAGCGGTCTTGGGCTGGAGCAGCGATCTGAAGTAGAACGGCTCGGGCGTCATCCTGTCAGTGTAGCAATGGGGACTCATTCAATAAAGTAGTCCCCGAGGAGGGCCTTCAGCTTTGCCCTCGGCACAAGCTCAGCCGCGCGCTCGGCGATGATCTGGAGATCCCCGCGACTGAGCCCTCGGAGCGCGAGACGCACTTTCTCCAGATCAGTGGCACGCCGGGTCATTCGCGCGGCTCCTTGGGGATGGGCGAGTGGAACGGGCCCTTCCCCGGCCAGACGAAGTGCCTCGTGTAGGCTTCCTCGAGCTTGGCATCTCCGGTCTTGGTGAAGCGCAGCCGCTGCTTGGGGCCCGTGCCCCAACGCATGTAAACGGTGGCCGAGGGCATGAGTTTCAGGTCGTGGGCGTGGAACTGGAGGATGCGCAGCAGCCGCGAAAGGCGGGCGAGGTTGCAGTCTATGACCTGCTCCAGGTACGGAATACGCCCGCGGCGCCAGTTCGTAAGACGGGAGGGCGCGAGCAGGCCCATGCCAACGAGGACGTCTACCGGCGTGACGACTTGACCTTGCTCGAGGATAGCGGCCACCGTACACTCGATCCTCGGGTACAGCGGATCCTCACGAAACGTGGCAATGCTCACGGTGCGGGGTGCTCTACGCATCACGCTGTCCCGAGCCACCGGCGACGAGTCTGCCGGGGAGGAAAGCACCGCTGCAGGATGCGCTTCCAGCCGTTCCGGTCGGCGACGGCCTCGCAAGTCGATGTACTCGTTGGCATCCACGCACTCCTCCACTGCGATGTTGCAGATCGCAATGACCGGCAAGCTTCTCTACACCGTGCTGCGAGACATGATCTTCGCCCACCCGACTCTGGCGGAACTTCTCCAGCGCTCCGATCGGTAGCAGCGAATCTAGGGTTGCTGTAAGCAGCCTGTTTACCGTCATCCTGATGCCGACTGGCATGGACAATTAGAGCTGACGCATCGGTTCCCTTCCTGACTCCCGTATGGATGCCACGGGGTGGCGACTGTGGGGCTGGGCGGATTGCGACATGGCCTCCTAATGCATGCGTCGGCGCAGGTAATTGAGCAGATCGATGCGCGTGAGAAGACCCAGAAACCTGTCTCCCTCGCAGACGATGGGCACCATGCCGCTCTCGAAGATGGGTAAGAGTTCCGCGAGCGGGGTCGTGGGCGCCACGGTCTCGAGCCGGGTGCTCATCACGGAGCCCACCGGATCGCGGAAGCGCTCCGCATGGCCGTAGACGGCGAGGAGGAGATCGGATTCGTCGATGATGCCCATGATGCGCTCGCCCTCCAGCACCGGGAGCTGCGACACGTCGTAGAGCTTGAAGCGCCCATAGGCCGTGAGCAGGGTATCCTCGGGGCTGACGATGACCACCGCCCGCTCGGCATACCGCCGCGAGATGAGGTCGCGCAGATCGCCATGCTGTTCACGCTGGATGAAACCTTGGTCGATCATCCAGTAATCATTGTACATCTTGGAGAGGTATTTGTTGCCGCTGTCGCAGATGAAGGTAACCACGCGCTCGGGCCGGCTGCGATTGCGGCAGTAATGGAGCGCCGCGGCCACCAGCGTGCCCGAGGACGAGCCCGCAAGGAGACCCTCCCGGTGCAACAGGGCACGGGCGGTCGCGAAGCTGTCGGCGTCACTCACGGTATGGGCCTCCCGCACTCGCGAGAGGTCGCAGATGGGGGGGATGAAGTCCTCGCCTATGCCCTCGACCAGCCAAGAACCGGCCTGCCCGAGGGTGCCGGTCTTGACGTAGTCTGCGAGCACCGAACCCTGGGGGTCGGCCAGCACCATGTTGACCTGCGGTGCTACACGGTGGAAGAAGCGGCTTAAGCCAGTGAGAGTGCCGCCGCTCCCCACTCCGCAGACCACGGCATCGAGCTGCCCGCCCATCTGTTGCCAGAGCTCCGGGCCTGTGCCCTCCTCGTGGGCCTTGGGGTTGGCGGGATTTCCGAACTGGTCGACATAGAAGGCGCCAGGTGTCTCCCGCGCTAGGCGAGCCGCCAGGTCCTGGTAGTACTCCGAGTGGCCGCGGCCGACGTCGGAGCGGGTCATCACCACCTCGGCGCCCAGGGCTTTAAGATGAAAGATCTTCTCCTGGCTCATCTTGTCGGGGATGACGAGGAGCAGGCGATAGCCCTTACGTGCCGCGATCAGCGCGAGGGCGAGCCCGGTATTCCCCGCTGTCGCCTCGATCAAGGTATCGCCCGGGCGGAGCCTACCCTCTCTCTCTGCGGACTCGACCATGGCGAGCGCGATGCGGTCCTTGATCGAACCGCCGGGATTCTGATTTTCCAGCTTCACAAATAGCCGGCAAAGGCCTGTGTCAAATCCGCTGAGCTCGACCAACGGGGTGTTACCGATAAGCTCAATAATATTCGATGTCATGACTCTTCCTGGGACAGCCAGAACGAAGCGCTCCTCTGGGCGGGTCGACGAGGGCTGCCTAAGATCCTAAAGCCTGCATTAGGGTCGAGCGAACAGTGTCTAGCCTTCACAGCATACCATAACGTATTAGCCGGGCCACCTCGTCAAGGGCACTGGGGGCAACACAACGTGGACCAAACGTATGGCCTCGGTCGGAGAGTTTCCTTGCTACTTAAAATTCGCTTTCCGTCGGCCTGTCAGCGTCTCGTCGAAAAGAACCACGCGGCGGCGAGCACAACGCCTATCAAAGCGACCTCGAACAACATCTCGGGTGGCATGTGAGGAACGGGTTTACTAGATTGTAGCTGAACAATACCAATACCCGCTGGCAAAGCCAAGATAAGAACGGCAAACCATAGAACGGAGGGTATTCCGGAAAAACCAGACAGCGGACGCCTAGGGGAATACGCCTTGGCTACGTTAGCTCGCCGCGGGACTACTGAGCGCTCTCGAAGGCAAAAGGAGTTCGATAACCTACCCAACGGTTGGTGAGACTATGGGCACCGACATCCTCACTGAACGCGCATTGAATTGGAATTGCCCTTACCGGGCGGTTCAGCAACGCGCTGTGCTGTGAAGCGCGCCCTGCAAACTACCGCGAAGCTATCGGTTGCGAGAGCGTTGGCATTGTAATACGCTATGTATTACAGCAATAGCGAGGGGCCTATGATGACCACACGTACTGTCCGGTTCGATGAGGAAGCGGAAAAGGCGCTGGCGCGCATCCGAAAGTCGACGGGACTGTCCATCTCGGAAGTATTAACCCAAGGACTGCTCGCCTATCAAGAAAAAGTGCTGCGTAGCACCGCGACCGTTCCCTACGAGCAATATAAGGAATTGGACTTGGGGCCAGGGGGATACGCCATAGCCCCATCGACTGACACACGCCTCGGTGTACGCCGCGCCATCGCTCGAAAACTCAAACGTTGATTCTCGTAGACCCCGGCCCGCTGGTCGCCTTGTTCGACCCACGAGACCGGCTGCACCGCCAATGCCGGGAGGTGCTCAAAGGCATTCGAGAGCCGCTGTATACGACTGTTCCGGTGCTGACCGAAGCATTTCACATGCTCTCGCCGGCCAGCATCGGCTCGGACCGCCTACGTGAATTCATTCTCCAGGGGGGTTGTCGCTCTGGTTTCTCGGCGAGCCAACGCTGGATCGTGCCTTCGAGCTGATGGAACACTACGCTGATCATGGCATGGATTTGGCCGATGCATCGATCGTGGTCGCCGCGGAAGTGATGAAAACCCGCAAGGTGTTCACCGTGGATCGCAACGATTTCGAAACCTATCGTATCAAACGGGGGCACCGTCACATTCCATTCGAGATCATTGGTTGAATCGGCAGCGGGTAGGCCGAATGAAGTAGCCGCAGTGCGCGCGAGCGGCTGCTTGGCCGATCCCACGCCACTGAATAAGGTGGCCTATGTGGAGGCCGGCATGCGCGAATCTGCGCGGTCACCCGCAAATGAACCTAAGTTCCTCCGTTACCCGGTCGAGAACGATGTCAGGGCGGTGGGCGAGAGGGGTGGTGGCTGGTTTTTTGGGTCTGGCCGCGTAAGTCCTGAGAGGTTGTGAAAAAACCGTCGCGAGCGAAGGAAGGTCGCGTTCTGCCGGAGCGCAGGAACCGCAGTGTATATTGAAATACATGAGGATTCCGAGCACCGCCGGAACGCGAGATCCCGAGCGCAGTAGGTTTTTTCACAAACTCAGAGTCGAAAAGCAAAAAGTGTGATGTTTGCTTTTCTCCATTTCTCAAACACACGCGTGTTCGAGAAATGTGCGGCACATCCTTATGCCGCCGGAAGCTCTGAATTAATCAGAGCTTCCTTAAGGCTGTATAATATCCTGCACGAGGGATAGCCGATCATGGCGGCAAAGGGACGATACCCATAAATTCATAGAGGTAAAAGTTGCAACACGGATTGCGAGATCAAGTGCTGGCTCTGGCGGGAGTATTACAAGCGGCGGCGTTGGTGGATCGGTTGGCCAAGTCCGGTAACGTTCCCGATGACGCTTATAAGACTTCCATTGGCAGCCTGTTCGAGTTCAACCCGAGCTCTGCGCAAGCGGTGTATGGTGGCGATGCGGAATACCGTTTTGGGTTGGACCTTGGTATGCGCACGTTGAAGGAGATCCTGAACAAACGGCGCTCGGGTCAGAAGGCCGATGTGATTCGGTATGCCCTAAGCTTGTTACATCTCGCCGGCAAGCTGAGAAAAACCAAATCTCTGCTGGATCTTTTGGGACGGCGGCTGCGCGAGCTACAGGGCCACCTAAATGAATCAGGGCCTATGGGTGACCAGGTGACGCTCGGGATCGCGCGAGCATACCAGGAAACTTTAAGCACGTTTCGGTTTCGCATCCAAGTCCAGGGTGATGGACGGTACTTGCAGAGCAAGGAGACCGCGAACCAGGTCAGGGCGCTTCTCTTGGCTGGGGTTCGCGCCGCTACGCTTTGGCACCAAGTGGGGGGGCGTCGTTGGCACCTTTTGCTTTACCGTCGAGAAATGTTGCGCGCCCTAGAGCGGATTATCTGATCCAAGCCGATCGATCGTTGTTGAAGCTCAGAGTTTGTGAAAAAACCTACTGCGCTCGGGATCTCGCGTTCCGGCGGTGCTCGGAATCCTCATGTATTTCAATATACACTGCGGTTCCTGCGCTCCGGCGGAACGCGACCTTCCTTCGCT
>JBOIEG010001036.1:0-5957 GCA_050740915.1 Gammaproteobacteria bacterium
GCATGTGCGGGGGTACCCGCCCGTATCTTTGCGGCTACCATCAGCTGTCCTTCCTGCACTCCTAAAGCGGCAACTGACGATATCAAGAACCTCAGCGGAATTCATGCAGGCTTACCGGAAGGACACATTAGTCACAGAGTTCTGCGCCTGGATGCGCCAGCACCGGGGCGTGACCGAGGTAACACTCAGCGGCTATCGGTGCATGCTGGGCCGGTTGCTTGCGGCCCTGGGCAGGGTACCGCAACACTATACCGCCGCCCAGTTGCGCGCCTTTGTCCTTGTGCAGTCGCGCGACTACAGCCACAGCAAAGCCGAGACGGTGATCACCGTAGTGCGCATGTTCGTGCGGTTTCTGATCGCTACCGGGCAGTGCGCGGACGGCTTACAGTACGCCATCCCGCGTGTCGCCGGCTGGCGCCAAGCCTCCCTACCACGCTATCTCGATCCCGCTACCGTGGAACGTATCATCGCCGGGTGGTGCGCGAGACGAAGTTCCACAAGAGTCGTCTGGTCCCTCTGCATGAGAGTTCCGTGGCGGCGTTGACCCGTTATCTTAAACGCCGCCAATGCATTGCCCGCGATGATGATCATCTCTTCTTGTCGCTGCACCGGACCCAACTCTGCTATACCCCCGTCCACCGGCTGTTCAAGCGACTGTGCGCCGACGCGGGATTGCCCCGTCAGGCTGAGGCGCGCCGGTTGCGGCTCCATGATCTTCGACATACGGTGGCCGTCCGCGCTCTGGAAGCTTGTCCCCACGCGCGCGAACGTGTCACGCTGCACATGCTCGCGCTGAGCACCTATCTGGGCCACGCCTGCGTAACCGGTACGTTTTGGTATCTCCAAAGTACGCCGCAGCTCATGCAAGACGTCGCAGGTAGCAGGTGAGGCCTGGATGGCAGGAGACCACCGATGACTCCGATCGCTCCTCATATTGCGACCTTTATACGCGAGCGGTTACCGCGACAGCGCGGCGCCAGTGAACATACCTGCGAGGCCTATGCGTATGCGTTCAAGCTTCTGTTTGAGTATGCCAGCGCGCGCTTCAGGTGCCGCCCTCTCAGCTTAGCTTGGAGCAGATCGATGCGCCTCTGATCACGGACTTTCTCGGCTCGCTCGAGTTGGAACGTGGCAATAGTCCGAGCACCCGCAACGCCCGGCTGGTGGCGATCAAGTCGTTTATGGCCTTTCTCGAACACCCGCTCCCCGCGTTCCTCGAGCAAAGCCGCCAGATCCGAGCTATTCCACCTAAGAAGACGAACATCCCTCTGGTCAACCATCTACGCAGAGACGAGATCCAAGCGCTTCTGAATGCGCCTGACCTCGCAACCCGCAGCGGGATCCGTGACCGGGCAATGCTGCATCTTTGCTTTGCTGCCGGAGGGCGGGTATCGGAACTGGTGACGCTGCCGCTGGCCGCGCTGACTTTCCACCCCAGCCCCAGCTTACGGGTCACCGGCAAAGGCCGCCGCGAACGCACGCTCCCACTGTGGAAGCAGACCGCAGCCGATCGGCGTGCCTGGCTCGCTGTGCGCGGTGAGCGGCCGGGGATCGTCGAACTCTTCGTCAACGCTCGCGGGCTACTCATGACGCGCTCAGGATTTGAGTGCGTGCTTGCGAAACCCGCGGCAACTGCCGCAACACGTTGCCGAACGCTGAGCGCCAGACGCATCTCCCCTCATATCCTGAGGCACAGTTGTGCTCTGATGATCCTGCAAGCCACGGGCGATCTGCGCAAGGTCGCGCTCTGGCTCGGCCATGCCGACATACAAACCACCGAGATGTACCTTCGCATCGACCCGACAGAGAAGCTCGATGCGATCGAGGCGGTGGTTCCACCTACGTTGCGGCCAGGGCGCTGCCGAGTTCCCGACGCGCTTATCGCTCTGTTACAACAACCCGCCTGATTATGCGCTGTAAAGAAGGACCGGAGCCCTGGAAATGTCGGCGCGCCGGTCCTTCACTCCGCATGATCCGGAACTCCGCACACGCCACAGTATGCCCTGCAGAGCATACTGTGGCACCTTGATTTCCACCACGGCTCCCGCAGGGTCTTAACCTCCCAAGGCGGATGGGTGACGCCGCTCTTGCTCGGCGTGCTCTACGATCGCTCGCGCCTCGCCGGCCACCTGCAGTGGTATCTCGAAGAGACCGCCGAGTGCTTGGTCCACGGTCTGTGCCAGGCGTTCCAGAAACGGGCTCTGCCCCGGCCCTGATGACCGACAACGGCAGCGCCATGATCGCCGAACACGCTCAGTATCCTGCATGAAACCACGCTGCCGTACAGCCCTTATCAGAATGCGAAACAAGAAGTCTTCTGGGCTAGCGTCGAAGGACGCCTGATGGCCATGCTCGAAGGGGGTACAGGAGCTTACGCTCGAATTACTCAATGAGGGAAGTTTTTGCTCCACGGGCCTCGACACTGCGAAAATCCCGCGTCGGACAGCCGCGGTAACCCACATCACGAGGTGTTGCCATGATCTACCAGGAAAAACCCTTCACCCTGTATTTGCCTCAGCTCTCCGATGAGGCCGCCTTCGCCCTCGTGCAACTCCTTTACGAACTCGCTCGCTCCCTCGAACAGCACCATTCCACACAGATCGCTCGCTATCTCAAATCCATCTCACAGCGCTTGGCAGAATCCGAACCCCACGAACATCACGACCACAACCTCCCTCCCTGATCCCTAACCCGATCACCCGTACTTTCACAGGCGCTTTCGCCTCAACACACCGAACATCGTTCCTTTTATTACCTTGCGCGGGCCATCAAAAAGCGTGATCACGCTCACAGTGCGAAGCCCTCGTCACCGGCGACCACACTCACTTCGGCGCCTTCTACGGCAAGACGCTTGCTGGCGTGACGATTCACGCTCCAAGGTCGCTCGCGGTGGCACTTGCTGTTTAGGCGATGACAGCGCCAACATCGTCCAATAACTCTGGAACTTACTACAGCGTTCTGCACAAAGACGGGACGTCAAGCAGCTCACACCCTCACCCCACCCTCTGCCGCTGTCGCCGAGAGGGAGACAAAGTGCACTCTGTGCAGACGGGAAGGCCCTTCACCAAACCACGGATTCGCCCCAATGGTTTCACCGGGACGCGATATGCGAGAAAATGCCCACTTTCTGCATTCGGTTCCTTTCCAGGATATAAGCGTTATGCTACTCATGATCGACAACTACGATTCCTTCACCTACAACCTGGTGCAGTACTTAGGTGAGCTAGGGGCTGATGTGCGCGTGGTGCGCAACGACCAGGTCACGCCACAAGCGATAGCAGAAATGGACCCCGAGCGCATCGTGGTCTCGCCGGGCCCTTGCACGCCGAATGAGGCGGGGATCTCGGTGGAAGTGATCAAGCGCTTTGGCGCCGGCAAGCCGATCTTGGGGGTGTGTTTGGGGCACCAGTGCATTGGCCAAGCGTTTGGCGGAAACATCGTTCACGCCGGACGCATCATGCACGGTAAGACCTCGCCTATCTTTCATCGCGGCGAGGGACTGTTTCGGGACTTGATCAGCCCTTTCACGGCCACCCGTTATCATTCTCTGGTGATAGAAAAGGAAACGCTGCCGGCTTGCTTGGAGGTGACGGCTTGGACGGAGGCGCAAGGGCACGAGGTGGACGAGATCATGGGCGTGCGGCATGGAGAACACCCGATATTCGGAGTGCAGTTTCATCCGGAGTCGATTCTGACCAGCCAGGGTCACGAGCTACTCAGAAATTTCCTCGTGCAAGGCTAGATTGGGCCTGCTTATTCATGGACCTGCAAAGGGCTATCAATGAGGTGATCGAGGGCCGCGACTTGTCATCGCAGGCTATGACTGAGGTGATGCACAGCATCATGAAGGGGGAAGCCACGCCGGCCCAGATCGGTGGGTTTCTGGTGGGACTGCGTATCAAGGGTGAAACCGTGCACGAGATAACGGCGGCTGCACAAGTGATGCGCGAGCTGGCGGTCCCGGTTGAGGTCTCGTCAACACATTTGATTGACACCTGCGGCACCGGCGGGGATGGCATCCAAACATTTAACATATCGACCACAGCCGCTTTTGTGGCGGCGGCCGTCGGTGCTCGTGTGGCCAAGCACGGCAACCGTTCCGTCTCTAGCCGCTCGGGCAGCGCAGACGTGTTGGAAGCGGCGGGGGTTGCGCTTGAGCTCTCGCCCGCGCAGATTGCCCAGTGTGTCGATTCCGTCGGCGTCGGTTTTCTGTTCGCACCCGCTCACCACGGTGCCATGAAACACGCGATAGGACCGCGCCGGGAGCTTGGCACACGCACCCTCTTCAACCTGCTCGGTCCGCTCTGCAACCCCGCCCGGGCGCCCGTTCAACTCCTGGGGATCTACAACCCGCGGTGGTTAGAGCCGATGGCCCAAGTCCTAAAGCGTTTGGGTAGCGTGCGAGCAATGGTGGTGCACGCGGATGACGGAATGGATGAAATCAGCATCGGGGCGCCGACGAGAGTAGCGGAGCTCAGGAACGGCGAGGTCATGAGCTATGTTATCACCCCAGAGCAATTCGGTTTTGCGCGCGCGGGTCTCGCCAGCATCCGCGCGCGAGATGCCGCCGAGAGCCTGTGCTTAATGCAGGCGGTGTTGCGGGGGGAGCCAGGCCCAGCGCTCGACATCGTATTGCTGAACGCGGGGGCGGCGGTTTACCTTGCCGGGCTCGCTGAGAACCTCACGCAGGGAATCGCATGTGGGCGGGAGGCGGTCGGATCAGGTAAAGCGCAGGAGCGCTTGCGGGCCTTCACCGCATTGACACAACAACTGGTTAAAGGATCTGCTTAGCTTATGGGTTATGTCCCCGACATCCTCGCCGAAATACTAGAACACAAGCGTGCGGAGCTTGAACAACGCCAAGCAGCCTGTTCCCTTGCGGGGATGAAATCGCGCGCTCAAGACAGCGCCCCCACCCGCAGTTTTTCCGCCGCCCTCCAGCAGTGCATAACAAGCGGTAAGCCAGCGGTGATCGCGGAACTAAAGCGAGCTTCGCCAAGCAAGGGCGTGATCAGAGAGGATTATGCACCGCAAGAGATAGCGCACTCTTACCAGCGAGGGGGTGCGGCCTGCCTATCCGTGCTTACCGATCAGAAATATTTCCAAGGATGTGATGAGCACCTGGTGCTGGCACGCGCGGCCTGCCAACTGCCGGTTTTGCGCAAGGATTTCACCATCGACCCGTACCAGGTTTACGAAGCCAGGGTCTTGGGCGCGGATTGCCTTCTTTTGATCGTAGCCGCCCTGGAAGACACGCTCATGCAAGAGCTATCGGGGCTGGCGAGGGAGCTGGGTTTGGACGTGTTGGTCGAAGTTCACGATCGGGAACAGTTGGAGCGCGGTTTGAGGTTGCGTACCCCGCTCATTGGGATCAACAATCGAGACTTGCGCACGTTTGAGACGGATCTCCACACGACCCTGCGCCTGCTGGTCGATGTGTATCCCGATCGTACGGTGGTCGCCGAAAGCGGGATCCACTCGCCAGCGGATGTCGCTCTTCTCAGGCGTCACGGGGTCAATGCGTTCTTGGTCGGAGAGGCGTTTATGGCCGTACCCGATCCCGGTAAGAAGCTGAAGAGCCTGTTTTTTTGATGCAGATCTCGAACGCCCTGCACCAGGCGGGTGGAATAGGCGGCGATCCCACCACACCCCTTAGCCAATGGGTAGATGCTTTCTTATATCAGCATGCAAGGCATAAGCTCTGCTTCGCCCATAGTTCTTGACTATCCGGTCTCGAATATCTATGCTATGCGGCATAGGAATGTAACGCACAGGTTTCAAACAGGTAGGATCGAAAAACTCCACGGATGAGATTTTTCGAAGTTCGTTAATATTTATGCCTCCTCCGCAGAATTTGTGGGTACTGATCTGAGGCGTATTTATGCATCTGATTCATTACTTGGAATAAAGTTACGTTCTATAGGTCCGAAATTTTGGGTATCAAAAAATCTGTTGGG
>JBOIEG010001037.1:0-11139 GCA_050740915.1 Gammaproteobacteria bacterium
AAGCACACGGTGGAGCCGGTATTCGGCATCATCAAGGCGGTGATGCGGTTCCGGCAGTTTCTGCTGCGTGGCGTTGAAGCCGTACGGGGAGAGTGGTCGTTGGTGACGATGGCGTGGAACATCCGCCGGCTGGTGGTGCTGGCGGGCTAAAAAGCGGGCCGAGAAGAGTCTGTCCATCATCAACTCACAGAGTCGATCGCCGTGATGACCACCCGAACCTCGATTTTGGCGCTCAACACGCACGTTATGGCTTTGGTGTTCAACCTAAGTCCGACAGGCTCCTAGCGAGCCCTGTAGGCTCTGGCGTCATTGCACCGTGCAATCCGCGTTCGCGCACGATCGCAATGCCCATAAGGCACATTGTTAGCGTGGACAGCATCAAGGGGGCACCCAGGATCGCGCCGACCCCACTCTCGTGGTTGACCTGCTCGTTTTCAGTGCCCGCGAAGATCGCAAGCAAGGGCACCAGGCTCTCAGGCATTGCCGTCCCCACGGCGGCGAAGAGCGAGCCGGTTACCCCCTCTGAGATCCCCAGGCGCTCTCCAAGATGCTCCAAAGCGTTGGTAAAGACTTCCGCTTCCGCTGCCACCAAGATCAACAACAGCATCACGACGAGATCAACGACCACCATCAAACACTAGCCACCCTCTACCGTCCTTTCCTTCAACCGAGCAACAACATCGAATATGATTTCTCCGAATTTGTCTCCAGGCATCCAATCAAAGTTATCAAACGCCGATAGTAACGTGATTCTGCTCAACCCCGGTCCAGTCAATCTCAGCCAACGCGTGCGGCGCGCCCTTGCTAAACCCGATCTCTGCCATCGAGAGCGTGAGTTCTTCCAACTGCAATCGAGTATTCGGGAGAGAATACTGGCTGTCTACGGGCTGCCGGCCAGCTACGCCGCTGTTCTCATCACCGGTTCTGGCACCGCGGCGGTGGAGGCGATGCTAACCACCTTGATACCGACCGATGGCAAAGTTCTAATCATCGAAAACGGCGTATACGGTGAGAGGCTAACCCGCATCGCCAAAATATACCAGATTAACCACGCCCTATTGCACCATGCCTGGGGAGCTTCCATAGACCTCTCCGCCCTGCGAGACACTTTACGCCGCGACGGGGGCATCACCCATATGGCCCTCGTGCACCATGAGACCACTACCGGCCGGCTTAATAGTCTGACCGACATCGGGGACATCTGTGGCGATAGAGTGTGCCTGTTAATCGATGCCGTGAGCAGTTTTGGCGCGGAGGCCATCGATTTTTCCGGCTCGAACATCGGCGCCGCGGCAGCCACAGCGAACAAATGCCTGCACGGCGCGCCTGGGGTATGCTTCGTCGTGCTACGCCGTGAATTGTTAGCGGATGCGCCCAAACGTAACCTCTATTTCGACCTGGCGAATTATTGTCAACACCAGGACCAGGAAAGCACCCCTTTTACCCCCTCAATACCGTGCTTTTACGCTCTGGAAGAGGCGTTGAAAGAATTAGAAGATCAAGGAGGAAGACCAGCCCGCCAGCGGCGATACCGCGAGTCTATGGCCCTGGTGCTTGGCGGTCTGAGCGCCTTGGGCATCGAGTCCCTGCTTCGCGCAGAGGAGTCCTCCGTAGTGCTCAACGCCTTCCGGCTGCCGCCTGGAATGAGCTACGACACGCTGCACGATGGGCTTAAGGAGCAGGGCTTTGTTATCTACGCGGGCCAGGGAAGCCTGGCCGAATCGATCTTTAGGGTCTCGGTCATGGGGGAAATCCCCCGCACAGAGCTAGAGCGTTTCCTGGACGCGATGGGCGAGATCGTTCGACGGTGAGACCTCGCATTCTGCGCCTTGGTAACTCATTCCTTGAGCTCGATGAGGAGATCCCCTTCGGCGACATGGATGTTTTCCACCCCATCCGCGAATGCTTTCCAAAAGCCCTGCTCGCTGCCGAACTCCTTGACCAAATCGATGTTCTTGACCCCGCCCAGCCAGGCGTTGGGTACAGGAACGCCCATGATGCTGATACCCTTTAATACTACAATCGGTTTACCCTGGTCGTACGCAAGCCCCAAACCCGCGCGCATTTTTAGCGTCTTTCCTCCCAGCACAGGGAAATCTTCCTCGAGCGGTACCAAAAGCTTAGCACTGACCAGCCCTTCGGAAAGGTCGATGGCAAGCTTTTTCGCCAAATCGGTGTTCTTAGCCAGCAGGGCATTGAGCTCCTTTTCGCTGAAGCGGATGCTGCGATCCGCTCCCTCTTCGCTGTAAGCCTCTGGCTCAAGCGCTTCTTCCGGCGGCGATTCGTTTTGATCCTTAGCGGGTTGATCCCGCTCCGCAGCCTGGGCCCCAAAAAAGCTCAGGCGCTCGATCTTGGCGCTCAGGGCGTGCTCTTCCTTAGCATTGAGGGTCACGGGGACAAAATCGGAAGTGAAAAAATAGGCCCTAAAGCCCAGAATAGCGACCAACGCGATCACGATAACCGGCGTTAAGAAAATGGCTGTTGCTTTCAGCCAAGCGAAACGGCGTTTCGGTGTCGTCTCCAGGGGTTGATCGTCTCCCATCACACAACTCCTGCGGCCTGGTCGTTCTTAGAATCGAACCTCTCAGAGCTTGTGAAAAAATCTGCCGCGCTCGGGATCTCGCATTTCGGCGGTGCTCGGGATCCTCATGTATTTCAATATCCACTCCGGTTGCTCGTCTCATCCTTGAGACTCGTCCCTGCGAGGCTTGTGCGCTGTTTCGCTCCCGGCGAAACGCTCCTGCGCTCCGGCGAAATGCGATCTCCCTTCGCTCGCGACGATTTTTTCACAAGCTCTCAGGCGCTCTGAACCGCTCGGCAGGCGCCTTGCCCGCCGCGGCAATGGGTGATAAACGCGAGAATAGATTTCTTGTCCAAACCGGCATCCGCTAGCATGTCTTCACGTGAGCCATGTTGAATCAGGCGATCAGGCAATCCCAGGTGAAACACCGGAACCAGAACCCCATGCTTCGCAAGGCATTCCGATACCGCGGATCCCGCGCCACCGGCAACCACGTTGTCCTCCACGGTGACCAAGCATTTATGCTCTGCCGCCGCTTCTAATACGAGATTTTCGTCCAGTGGCTTTACGAAGCGCATGTTGACCAAAGTGGCGCCCAACTCTTCTGCCACCGCGTCACATTCTGGCACCACAACGCCAAAGGCGAGTATCGCAACACCCGCGCCCTTGCGTCGCAGCTCCGCCTTGCCGAGCGGCAAGGCGGTCATTTTTTCCTGTATAGGCGTGCCGGGGCCACTCCCGCGGGGGTAGCGTACCGCCGCGGGTTGATCGAGCAGATAGCCGGTATAGAGCATCTGGCGGCATTCGTTTTCGTCCGCTGGCGCCATGATCACCATGTTGGGCAGGCAGCGCATGTAACTCAGGTCATAGCTTCCGTTATGAGTGGGCCCATCACCACCCACCGCCCCTGCGCGATCGATGGCGAACAAGACCGGCAGGGTCTGGTTGACCACGTCATGCACGAGCTGGTCGTAGCCGCGCTGCAGGAACGTGGAATAGATCGCCACCACCGGTTTGAGGCCATCGCAGGCCATTCCCGCCGCCAAGGTTACGCTGTGTTGCTCCGCGATGCCGACGTCAAAATAACGATCGGGAAACGCCCGCTGGAAGCGCACCAATCCGGACCCCTCGCGCATAGCGGGCGTGATCGCAATCAGGCGCGCGTCCTGGGCCGCCATATCACACGCCCAATTGCCAAAAACATCGCTGTAGGTGGGCTTAGAAGATTTACCGCCGGTAGCCATGCCCTTAGCCGGCTCGAAAGGCGTCACCGCATGATACTTGACCGGATCGGCCTCCGCCGGTGCGTATCCCTTGCCCTTCTTGGTGATGACGTGCAAAAGCTGCGGGCCTTTGAGCACCGAGATATTGCGCAGGGTGGTGACCAAACCGGGGAGATCGTGGCCATCCAACGGACCGATATAGTTAAACCCCAATTCCTCGAACAGCGTTCCGGGCACGATAAGCCCTTTTACGTGCTCCTCCGCCCGCCGCGCAAGCTCCCACATGGGCGGCATCTTGGAAAGGACCTTCTTGCTGCCCTCCTTGACGGTGGTGTAGAGCTTGCCAGACAGCACCCTGGCGAAATGGTTGGACAGCGCCCCGACATTGGGCGAGATTGACATATCGTTGTCGTTCAGAATGACCAGGATATCTACACCCAGATCCCCGGCGTGATTCATCGCTTCAAACGGCAAACCAGCGGTCATTCCCCCGTCGCCTATGATGGCGACGGCTTTCCTATGTTCTCCCAGGCGATCGGCGGCGATCTTCATACCGAGAGCGGCGCTGATGGAGGTGCTCGAATGGCCCACGCCAAAGGTGTCGTAGGGGCTCTCATCCCGTTTTGGAAAGGGCGCCAATCCTCCCCATTTTCGAATCGTGGGCATTCGCTCCCGCCTCCCGGTCAAGATCTTGTGCGGATAAGCCTGATGCCCAACGTCCCACACCAAGCGATCCTGCGGGGTGTTGAACACATAGTGCAGCGCCACGGTCAACTCCACCGTTCCCAGACCTGCTCCAAAATGACCGCCGCTTTGGCTCACCGAATGCAATAGGTAAGCTCTGAGCTCGTTTGCTAAGGGCACCAGTTGCGACTCCCGCAACTGACGCAGGTCTTCGGGATAATCGATGATTTCTAATAACGGAAACCGCTTATCCGTACCCATATCGTGAATCTTCGCTGTTGACTTTGCATCCGATTGACAGGGGGAGTTTAGGGGACGAAAGTTGAATTTTTGTAAGCGTATTGTAACATCGGCCCGGGTTAGGCTTAGGTCCCCCCGCACGGCGTTCGCTCGCGCTTTGTACCCCCGCAGCAGTGGGTTTTCCCCGTGCACAGGCTTGTGCCAATATGTCGCGTAAAAACAACAACTGTCGCAGAATTAGCACGACGATCCCGCCTGCTACAAAAAAGCGCTTGAATTTACGCAACACTTTAGTTATCTTTACTGGCGAGCAGTCCAGAACAAAATACAACTCTGGCGCAAAATAAACAATCACTTCAGAGTATATAGGGGGTGTAATGGGCGTACCTCTCATCCAAAAGTATCGCGTTGCACGGTATATCATCGAGCAAAAACTAAGGAGAAACAAAAAATACCCGCTCGTGCTTATGTTGGAGCCCTTGTTTCGTTGCAACCTCGCTTGTGCAGGCTGCGGCAAGATCGATTATCCCGATGCGATCTTGGACAAGCGCCTGAGTTACGAAGAATGCATGCAAGCCATCGATGAATGTGGCACTCCCATCGTGTCGATTGCAGGGGGCGAACCGCTGATCCACAAGGATATGCCGCGGATCGTGCGCGGCTTTATCGAGCGCAAAAAATTTGTCTACCTTTGCACCAATGCGTTATTACTTGAAAAGCATCTAGACAACTATAGACCCTCTCCCTACCTTACCTTTTCTATCCATCTCGACGGGAACCGCGAGCGTCATGACGCTTCCGTATGTCGGGAAGGGGTGTTTGAGCGCTGCGTTGATGTGATCAAGCTTGCCAAGTCCCGTCGCTTTCGCGTCACCGCCAACTGCACCCTTTTTCAAGGAGAAACGGCAGCAGAAGTCGTGGAGTTCATGGACATGGCGATGGAGTTGGGGGTCGAAGGCGTAACCGTCTCGCCGGGTTTTAGCTACGAACGGGCCCCACGCCAGAACGTGTTTTTGAAGCGAAAGAACAGTAAGCAATTGTTCCGCGATGTTTTTAAACAAGCCCGGGGGCGCAAATGGCGATTCAACCAATCCTCGCTGTATCTGGATTTTCTCGCCGGCAACCAGACCTACCACTGCACCCCATGGGGTAACCCCACACGCAATGTTTTCGGCTGGCAGAAACCCTGTTACTTGCTGGTAGGGGAAGGCTATGCTTCGAGCTTCAACTCCTTGATAGAAGACACCCATTGGGATAGCTATGGTACCGGTAGAAACCCCAAGTGTGCCGATTGCATGGTACATTCCGGGTACGAGGCCACGGCGGTGGATGCCACCTTCCGGCATCCTTGGAAGGCGCTCAAAGTCGCCTTGTTCGGTCCCAGGACCCGAGGGCCTATGGCTCCGGAAGTGCCGTTCTTGTATGAGGACGGTACGCTGGCGCGGCCGCGGCTGGTGAGGATGGCCGATCCGGCAGCAGACTCGGACAAAAAACGGCAGGTCGCTTGATTTTTTAGTCCAGCGACACGGCGCACGTGTTGGGGCTGGCCTTATCCGCGTGCGCTCTGTGGCTTATCATCGCCCTGCTTCCCTGGTGGCGTTGGGCGACCTCGGAATCGTTGGACGCACCGGCGTGAGCCTGGTGCTCATGTTAAACACCTATTCACCTGTCCTGCGTTACTATCGAGTCCCTTGTTATTGGGCGCTTGGCCTTCCCTTTGCGGGGGTTCTTTTCACGGCGATGACGTGGCCCTCGGCACTCAGGCATTGGCCAGGGAGAGGGGGCTAGATGGAAAGGACGAAGCTACACTAAACGTTAGCACCATCACTTGTTTGTCATTGCCCCGGAGTATAGTATTTTGACCCGATGAAAGAAAAAAACCGAGTAACAGGAAGTTATTAACTCCAATGAAATTACACTGGTTTCACTTCCCGCTATTCCTGATGTGCTGGGGATTGCAAGCGGAGGCCGCTACCCAGCCACTAGGCGCTGACACCGTGGTCGAACGGCTGCACGGCACCTTGATTCGGGTAATGGAAAACGCGGATAAACTTGGCTATACGGGTCGATATCGATTGCTTAAGCCTGTCGTAGACGACAGCTTCGATTTTTTGGAGATCTCGCGCATCGTATTGGGCCGTTATTGGCGCCGGTTGGACAATGACCAGCAAACAGAATTCGTGAACATTTTCAGAGAGCTGAGCACGGCGACCTATGCGTCGCGCTTCGATGGTTACTCGGGAGAGAGCTTTCGACAGGTTGCAAAGGAACCGTTTAAGGGTGAGCGCTTATTGTTAAGAACGGAGTTGGTGAAACAAAATGGGGAAACCATTCCGTTTTTGTATGTGTTGCAGCCGCAACAAGAGAAGTGGCTGATCATCAACGTGGTGGCCGATGGGGTCAGCGATCTCTCCTTGAAGAAAGCGGAATATGCGTCGGTTATGAAAAGAGAAGGCTTTCTGCATCTGCTCGCAAAGTTGCGTGAGAAGATCGAGGAATCCGAAAGTCCCAATAAACAATAAGAATCGGCCGAGACACAACTAATGAACAAACAGCAAAGGGGGGTTTTTGTATTTAAAGCGCTTGCGCTTGGCGTGCTGCTCACGTTCGGAAGCGGTTGTGCCACCACCCGATCGGATCCGGAGAAAGACCCGGTCGAGCCGATGAATCGGGTTTTCTTTAACGTCAATGAAAATTTGGACAAGTATTTTATGAAACCGGTGGCAAAGGGGTACCAGAAAATCACTCCCAAGCCCGTGCGCAGCAGCGTCACCAACTTCTTCGATAATCTTTTCTACCCCAACGTGATCCTAAATGATTTCCTTCAGGCGAAGTTCACGCACGGATTTCGTGACGTGGCCCGCTTGTTCGTCAACACCACGATCGGGATCGGCGGCTTATTCGACCGGGCAACGCCGGCCGGATTGGTGCGCCACCAAGAAGACCTGGGACAGACCTTCGCCACCTGGGGCATGGGCCAAGGCCCTTACCTAGTTATCCCTTTAATGGGGCCAAGCACAGCGCGCGATGTCACTGATCTTGCACCCAGGACCTTCTTGAGTCCGCTGTTCTATATCGAGAGTGCGGCCACTTACGGCGTCGCTGCCTTGAACGTGATAAACGAGCGCGCTAATCTGTTGGAGGCCACCGAGATCCGCGATGAAGCCGCGTTGGATTCTTATACGTTCACGCGGGAGGCCTTTCTCCAACGCCGCAAAGACCTGATCTACGATGGCAACCCTCCGGTGGAGGAATTCGAAGACTTCTTCGACGAGGAGACAGACGCCGACCTGGTGGAATAGTCGCGCGATCCTCAACGAAATCGGGTGCGTGGAACGCGCTCGTTCACTCGAACAATACGCTGGCTTTCTGCAAGGTCTTCCAGATCCTCCAGGCGAGCGGGATCCCGACCAAGGTCCATGATGAGATGGCGACCAAGACCCAGCTACCGCTGCTCGGATGCCACTCGTTGTCCTTCGGTAACTGATGCATCCTCATCCGAATGCAGATCCGCCCACGCCGCCACGGCTTGCTCCCATAAGCCACCTCATGGGCGCTTGCTCACAGCCTGGTCGATGACCGGCATCCTAGCGCTATGAGAGCGAGAAGGAGAAGCACGGCGACTCCAGGCGCCACACAAGGATTGCCCTCAAGCCGGTCAACCCTGACTTCCAGCCGATCGTCCTAACCGGCGCGGACGAGCAGCAACTCCAGGTCGTGGCCGAGCTGGTCGAGGTGCTGACGAACGAGGCGTGACGCTAGTGGCAGGGAGACGCACAGGCGGAACAGAATGAACGCCTAGCACGGCGCTCAACTCGGAGGCCCCAAACAGCGGCGCGCCGGTTACCTTGAAGCGATAGCCTGCTGACTATTTCGCGTGCTCGAATGGCTGTGACAGCAATCGCCAAAACCCGCTAACTCGTTTTTGGCTGAAGCCGAGCAATCCGATCCGCATGTTGCGATGTCCGCCCTCGGGCTGCGCGCTGTAGGTGTGAAACAACCGATCCCACCACGGCAGGAAAGAACCGAAATTGCTATTGAGCTCGCGCCCCTTGATGGAGTGATGAACCCGGTGCATGTCCGGCGTCACCACCGCAAGCCGCAGCCACCCATCGACTCTTTCCGGGATCTGCACATTGCTATGATTAAAAACGGCGCTTACATTCAGCATCAGCTCATAGGTGATCACCGCAAGCACGGGCGCTCCCAGCAACACCACCGCGATCATCTTGATCACCATCGAAAGCGCGATCTCTAGCGGATGGAAGCGTACCCCCGTGGTAAAATCGAAGTCGGGATCCGTATGGTGAACCCTATGCACCCGCCATAGCCAAGACGCCTTATGGAACGTAACGTGTTGCAGGTAAATGATGAGATCCAAGGCTACCACGCAGACGAGAAACGCGGCCCAAGCCGGTACCCCGATCCGATTGAACAACCCCCAACCCCCTGCGGCCACTAAGCCAGCCACGGCGACCGCTGCTACCGGGAACAGCAGCCGCAATATCAGTACGTCTACGACCAATAGGCCCAGATTAGCAGGCCAGCGCATCCCTGGCGCCAGCTTGAGCGGGCGACGCGGCGCCTTTCGCTCCCATGCTCCCATGGCGGCGGCGAGGCACAGGAACGCACCCAAGCGAAAAGTGCTCTCGTGTTGGATTATTAGCTCAAGCATTTTCCACCCATCGGTTACCAAGCATTAGGATCCTGCTATGAGCATCGCCTGCCTCGGTTCGTATCCCAGTCATCGCCCGCGGCGCATGCGCCGCAGCGATTTCTCTCGCCGCTTGATGCGAAGATCCGTGCTGTCGGTCGATGACTTAGTTTATCCTGTGTTCGTGATCGAGGGCATGGCGCGAAGAGAAACCATTCGCTCTATGCCGGGTATAGAACGCCTGAGCACAGATGAGTTGCTAAACGAAGCGGGCGAGTTCGTCGAGCTTGGGATCCCCGCTATTGCCATCTTCCCCTGTGTCGCTCCAGGATCCAAGAGCACCGATGCCGAGGAGGCTTACAATCCGCAGGGCTTAATTCAGCGCACGGTGCGCGCTGTGAAAGCAGCCTACCCCGCCTTAGGGGTCATCACCGATGTCGCGCTGGATCCGTTCACCACGCATGGGCAGAACGGCCTGATCGATGACACGGGTTATGTGGTCAACGACGAGACCGTGGAGGTGCTGGTTAAGCAAGCGCTTTCTCATGCCGCCGCAGGCGCCGACGTCATCGCCCCTTCGGATATGATGGACGGACGCATTGGGCGCATCCGCCAAGCCTTAGAAGCCCATGGCTATGTCAACACCCAGATCCTCGCCTATTCGGCCAAATACGCTTCCCATTTCTACGGCCCGTTTCGCGACGCCGTAGGCTCCGCCGCGAGTCTCGGCCACGGCGACAAATACAGTTATCAGATGGATCCCGCCAACGGGGACGAGGCGATACGCGAAGTGGCATTAGACATCCAAGAAGGCGCGGACATGGTCATGGTCAAACCTGGAATGCCTTATTTGGACATCGTGTGGCGCGTCAAGCAAACGTTCCGCGTACCCACCCTGGTCTATCAGGTGAGCGGCGAATACGCGATGATCATGGCGGCGGCACGCCAGGGATGGCTTGAGGAACGGCCGGCGGCATTGGAATCCCTCATCGCCTGCAAGCGGGCTGGTGCCGATGCCGTGTTGACTTACTTCGCGAAACGCGCAGCCGCTTGGCTGCGAGCATAAGCTCTGCGCCTGACGGTCTAATCCTGCAATAGAATGCGAGGGCATTGGTCTTGTCTAACTTACTATTTTTATATAGTTTTATCGCTATCGCAGGGATGGAAATCGGATCAGGCGCAGGATTCCCTACCGAGGAGGATGTGCCACTAAACGGCGATCCCCGACCCTATGTAGAATTTATCGCCAACTTAGACGGCAAGTGCTATATCCTAAGCGCAGGAGGCCGGTTGCAGTCGATCAAGAACAATCATCTCTCTAAAACTATTCGCTACCGCCTGGTTCGCTATTTCGCGGGTAAGCCTCAGCCCAGCCTCGTGGCCGGCACTGTAGGACCAGCGGGACAAACGAAACCTTTGGGTTGTGATCGGGTTGACGGCCAGGATCAAACCTGGCGGCTAGAGTCAGCTCGTTACGTTGACTGAACCGCAGTGAACGACGGCGGGCTTGTCAAGCGAGCAGCGATTGAGTCCGTGGCCTAGCAAGGCCAAAGACGCGAATTCGCTCAATGCCTGCTGGTACACCTCGCGCTTGAACCGGACGACGCCTTTCAGCGGCTGCCAATACGAACCCACTGCCAGCAGTCAAACTCAGACCGCTGCGATGCGCCCAGGAAAACGTCATTATCCTCGCCTAGGAGCCTGTCGGACTTAGGTTGAACACCAAAGCCATAACGTACGTGTTGAGCGCCAAAATCGAGGTTCGGGTGGTCATCAAGGCAATCGACTCCGTGAGTTGATGATGGACAGACTCTTCT
>JBOIEG010001038.1:0-1095 GCA_050740915.1 Gammaproteobacteria bacterium
GACACGGCGAGCGGGCGCCTTCTCACGGATGAGTTTGCCAAGGACCCATTCGGGTGGGACTTCGAGGCCGTGCGTTTGCTGGTGCTCTGCTTGCTGCGCGCGGGAAAGATTGAAGCAACGAGCAGGGGACAGACCATCGATTTGGCGACGAGCATCGACGCCAAGGATACCTTTTCGAACAACAACCTTTTCCGTCAGTCCTCCTTCCGTCCGAAGAAGGGCATTGAGTTCGAGGAGCTGGTCAAGGCCTCAGCGGTATTCCGCGACACGTTTGGCAGCGAGGTGCGCGAGATCAATGCAGGTGCGATTGCCGAGGAGCTTCGCCGAGAAGCAGCACATTACGAGGACACGGTTGCGACGGCGCTCGCCCAGCTTACCGCTAACCGGCTACCCGGTGGCAATGTGCTCGAGGGGGCCCTCGGCCAGATGAAGGCGATCCTACGCGGAACCGTCGACAACACCATCGCCACCTTTAACGCCTCCCATCGTTCCATCAAGGAAGCTATCCAGCGCGGAGCAGAACTCGAGCAGGCTTTGACGGAGCCGAGACTGCGCGACCTCGAGCGAGCACGGCAGGCGCTCGACACGGCATGGCCCTCCTTGCAGCAGGAACCGGATCTCCCAGAGGAGCTTCGGACCAAGGCGGAGGCGCTCGAGGATCTGCTGGCGCGCGAGACATTCTTCCGGGAGCTGCCTACGATCGAGCAGCATACACGCGCGGTCGAGACCGAGTACGATCGGCGCTACGAAGAAGCGTTACAGGCACGCATCGAGGCGTATGCCCGTGCCTTCGACCAGCTCGTGAAGACACCAGGCTGGAGCGATATCGATGAGGACCAGCAGCGCCGCATTTCGGGCAGGCTTCAGGCGCTAGCCACCAGGGACCAGGGAAAAACGATCCCAGAGCTTTGTGCGGAACGAGAAGCCTGTGAATCACGGCTTAAAGCCGCGGTTGCCGAGGTCCACCGCATCCTCGAGGGGGAGCGCCTGGTGGCCGTCAACCTCGGCAGCTATTTCGCCGGCGGTATCGAGACGGAGGAACAGCTTGACGCCGCGCTCGACGGCATCCGCGAGGAGTTCGCCCGTCTCATTGGG
>JBOIEG010001039.1:0-4178 GCA_050740915.1 Gammaproteobacteria bacterium
TTCGGGACGACACGCTCCGGCCAAAGGTGCATCGACAACTGAGCCCAATCGTACTCCCCAGCGCAGAGGGCATCCCAGGTAGCCTTTAGCTCCTTCTGCCAGGGCTTGCTCTGTGGCACGAGCCGCCAGAGGGGTGCGAAGTTAATAATGACTCCGTCGTCGAGGTTTGGGTTCCAGAGTAATGCGACCCGCCGTATCTCTTCCAGGAAGGCGCACAGCTCCTCGACCAAGCTTTCTTGAGCAGCAAGCTGCTTGCGCTCCCCAGCCTTCGGTGAGGTGCCGTACTCCGCGCGCATATTCTCGAGCTTGCGCTCTTCATGGGCGAGCTTGGGCACAACGTAGTCGTTCTGGACCCGGTAGAGCGTGTCGCGGTCGAAAACACGGATGTAAAGCCACACTGAGTAGCTCGCAGAAGGTGTTGAGAGCTGCCAATACAGCGGCGCCTTCCGCCGACTCGCGGAACAGCGGCTGAGATGGAGGTCGAATAGCTGCTCGCGCATCAGCGTGCGAACATCGGCTGCACCCAACTCGCGGCATACAGCGTCAATCAAGTCGCTCGCGCTCAACGCCATCTTCACACACAAAGCCTTCACCGCTTGATCGATCGCGACAACCACGTCGCCCTGACGCCCAAGGTCATCGACGAGCATGCCGTTGATGTGGGGCGCCGGGGAATCCACCCGATCGCCGGTACTCGGCGCAGCCAACGGTGCAATAGCGGTCAGCTCGGCGAATGGATCGACGGCAATATCTTCTCGCCACTGTTCGTCCTCGCTTACCGAGTGACGATTAAATGCGATCCCAAGCAGTGCCTGCATCATGTCCGATGCAGCACTCCGATAAACCTCGTCTGGAACCAATGCTTCCGACACCACTGCCGCAGCTACAATGCCAGGCTGCACCTTGTGCCGTCGAGATACTACCTCGAGCCGTCGATGAACAATGAAGCTTTTTGTGAGAAGAAGTCGCGACCGCGACGCATCGCTTCCCACCTCACCGAGAAGCTCACGCATCGGCAACAGCATGTCTCGCGCGACTCCGGATATGTCGGCGACCGCTGGCGCTAGCTCACCAAATCTGGGCCCGTATTCGGACGTCATATACTCCCGCTCGCAAGCAGACATACCCATTGAGCGCATCACGCGCTCGTCAAGCTGGTCCCAACGACGCAGCAACTCCACCGCGAAAGCAATCTCCTTGCAGTACGCCTGGCGAACGATTACCCGAAACGATGCACCTGCTCCGCTGAACAGCCGACGCAACGAGAACACGGGTGATGTGATGTCGCGCATGGCAGCGCGCGCGAAGTGCTCACTCGCATCGCGTGCGAACTGCGCTAGGTCAGCAAGAAGATCACTTTCGAACTCGGGAATAGGGATTCTCTCGACCACCTGGGCGGCATACGACCGCGCCGCTCCTTGCGCCGACATCGCGTCCCCCGATCCAAGAGCCGCCTCCAGAAGCACCTGCGGAGCGCGCAAGACAAGGTACCCGACCAGAGCGAGCTGTTCTTCTGGGGATCCGCCCACGCAGACCTGGCTCAGTTGGCTAAACAAGATGCCGCGACGCAGCACGCGCGGACCGAAACTACTACGAGTACGAAGTGGATAGGATACGCCTGGTGCGAAGTAGCTGGCCTCGTTGCGAACATACGCCGTTGCCATGTTGGCGCCGCCAAACCTCCAGTCGACAACGAGGTGAACATTCTCAAAGAACGGTTGATACTCACCGCCTTTCGAGTGCCACGCCCATGCCCCACGACCAATTCTTCGTGGATCTGGTTCCCACCATAGGCGGACCATGGCGAAGTCGTTCCCAGTGCATATTCCGCTCATCGGGCGCCCGAAGAGTTCACCCAACCGACGCCTGGTCGAAAACCGGCGTAGCAACTCCCGAGGAAGGTAGAAGAGCCACGGCCGGTCCGGTATGCTTGCGAATAACTCAAGGCCTGAAACAAAGCACGAATCGAGCGCTGCCGATACATTGCGCGCTATCGCGCGCAGATCGCATTCTTTTGCCTGAGAGCTGAGCAAGCGCAGAACGACGGTACTTCGTCTTTCTTGCGGTGAACGCTCAATAACCATGAGGGCCGTTTCCACGAGAGCCTGGTCAAGAACCCACGGTCCCAGGTCGGCTACAAGGTGCAGCGCGTGTTGGGCCTTCACGATTTCCGTGCGCCACGCCGCGAACTCGGACTTGAACATGCATGAGCGCGGGCAGATCACGCCGAGCAGTCCATGATCGCTGAGGGCTTCCCCACCGGCGGTCACGAAGCACGTGTATAGGTCCCCTTTCGACTTCGGGTACGTCCTCGCCAAGGGAGTCTTAGACGATACAGTTGGATCGCCAAAGGGCGGATTCATCAGCAACACATCGAATTTCTTCTCGGCCAGCTCCACGAGCCCGAGCCCCTGGGCGGCATCCTCAGCAAAGAGGCGGCACCGCATGCCGGCGCTATCCAAGGCCGAGCCGACAAAGCGCTGCAAGGCCTCCACGATCCGCGCTCGAAGGCCGGTAGGCAAGCTTGAGCCAACTCTTTCTCGCGGGCGACGAACTCCTCGCGAGCTTTGGTCACCGCATGAGCCAACGTCCGCTTCGATCTTGAGCAGTAAGCCCAGCTCACCGGCGAGCTTCATCTCGGCGACGATCTTCCCAAACAGGTCACCCAGAAGCGGCGTGTCTAGGGTTGCTGCGAATGTCTCAACCAGAGCGCCGTTGCCCGGTATAGGTTCTGCGATCACGACGTTCGCCCGGCGAATGAGTGGGCGATCGGCTCGTGCAATTCCAAAGTCTCTAAACGCGCGCTGGGTGCGCATCCACAGCGCGAGCTGGGCGATCTGTGCGCAGCGTAGGTCGATGTCGATTCCGTGCAGATTATGGCGAAGCACCAGTGCGGGTAACGCGCGACGGAGCGTGTTCAGGTCAGGATAGTCGTCGCGCACTGCACTTCCCGTCGTAACCGACTTCGGCCTTTGAGGATCATTCCAGGCTTCTTCGTAGATCATGAGCAGAAGGTCGAAGGCGTAGAGCAGAAAATGACCGGAGCCGCAGGCTGGATCGAGGACGCGGATATCGCGAGGGTCTTTTTTTTCGCGCGGCGGGCACGTTTCGTCCGGGGGACGTACGAGGTACTCGCAGATCTCGACCAGCCGTGTTTCGCCCTGCAGCATCTCGTACCAGATGCGTCCCAACGTGTTGTCGGTGAGAAACTGGACGACATAGCGCGGCGTGAAGAACTGGTTGCGAATGGCGAGCTCGCGGCTGTTGCGCGGTGCTTGTGAGGCCTCACGCATGGCCCGCCGCTCTTCGCTGGAGTTGAAGTACTGATAGACCCAGCCTAGGGTCTCATCTTCACCCCACACGCTTGCGAGCTCCGGGACATTCAGTACGCGGAGGAGCTCCTCGAAGGTCTGCCGCTTTGGCCAGAGCACCGATGCGGGATCACGGCGATCAAAGAACACCTTTATCTCGGTCGACAGTTCATCGAAGAGGCTCTCGATATAGAGACGATAGCCTGCCCCGTCGGCCAGCAAGCGCACACCTGGCGCGAGCCCACAGAACTCCTTGTAACCGCTCGACTGCTCACCCTTGCTGATGCACTCCTGCACAAGCTCGCGGGCCTCGAGCATCTTTAAGGCGACGCAGCGGTTGAGAGCCGTGAAGGCGGCGTCGCGGATGCAGTCCATGACGGCTTCAGGCGGCTTCAGTCCGGCGGCGCGCTTGTGCTCGATGGACGCGACGATCTTCTCTCGCAAGAGTTGCTGCCGCGCCGAGAGATGTGTGCCGCCGGTTGCGGCGACGGCGCCCGAGCGGAGGATGTCGTACATGCCCTCAAGCTGCGAGGTTAAGTCGTCTTCGAGAAGCCTACGCGCTCGCTGGGTCGCGCGTTCGATGGCGTTGCGCGTGTCCTTGTCCATGGTAGGTGTCAGGCCTCAGGTATCAGGGGTCAGGCGTTTCCGGAGGCCGTTGAGCATGCGGCCGACTTCGGCCACGGTATCAAGGGCGCCTGACTCTTGATCCCTGCTCATTGCACGATGACCTTCTTGCCTGTCCCAATGAGACGGGCGAACTCCTCGCGGATGCCGTCGAGCGCGGCGTCAAGCTGTTCCTCCGTCTCGATACCGCCGGCGAAATAGCTGCCGAGGTTGACGGCCACCAGGCGCTCCCCCTCGAGGATG
>JBOIEG010001040.1:0-15469 GCA_050740915.1 Gammaproteobacteria bacterium
GAGAAGAGTCTGTCCATCATCAACTCACGGAGTCGATTGCCTTGATGACCACCCGAACCTCGATTTTGGCGCTCAACACGTACGTTATGGCTTTGGTGTTCAACCTAAGTCCGACAGGCTCCTAGGAACATGCATTTTGTGTGGGCTACCTTGGGATGGGTGCTCACAGCTATGCCGAGGTTGCACAACTGATCTACCCTGGGCCAACGAAGCCTGTCCGCGCTGTGCTCGACCTCTCGCCTCGGGTACTCTGTGCGCACGCTGTCTGGGGTCCCCACCGCCTTACCAGGAAACAGTCGCAACGTTCGATTATCGCTATCCTATCGACGGATTGGTGAAGCAACTTAAGTACGCGGCAAAAATAGATCTTGCCGATCTCTTAGGAACGTCAATGAGTAACAAACTGCGAACCTGCGTGACCGCTTATCCGCAATGCCTGATCCCGGTACCTCTTCATCATAAGCGACTGATGAAGCGTGGTTTTAACCAATCATTGGAGTTAGCCCGGACAGTGTCGCGAACATTTGGCATCAGGGTGGATCCTTTGTGCGTAAAGCGAAACCTTGACACCCCACCACAAGCAGGTCTGCCCGCATCCGCGAGGCGCAATAATGTCCGCGGCGCTTTCTCTTTAACTCGCCACCTGAATTACAAGCATGTGGCGATAGTCGATGATGTGATCACAAGCGCTTGGACAGTGCATGAATTGGCCAAGCTTCTGGTGCGAGCCGGCGTAGAACGCATCGATGTTTGGGTATGTTGCCGTGCGTTCCCTCAACCCTGACAAGATCAAGCATCAAGGTTTGTTACTGATAAGGCGTTCTTTTCGATAAACTCCCGCCTAGGCTCGACTTGGTCCCCCATCAGCGTGGTAAATATCTCATCGGCTGCAACCGCGTCTTCTATTCGTACGCGCAGCAGATTTCGTGTTTCCGCGTTCATCGTGGTCTCCCACAATTGATCGGGATTCATTTCACCTAAGCCTTTGTAACGCTGTATGCTTAGCCCGTGTCGCGCCTGCTCTAGAAACCATTCAAAAGCCTCTTTAACGGCCGTAATGTTTTGGCGTTTCTCACCGCGCTCAGCGTACGCTCCATCGGTTAGCAGCAATTCTACTTTGCGACTTAGATCTATCAGGCGACGATATTCGGCAGAGCTGAAGAAGGGTCTGTCGAGCTGATACTCAAGACGCCGGCCAAGCGCTTCTTTGGTAAGTCTGGCCAGGCGATGTTCCTTGGCGAAAACTTCTATTGAGTATCGCTCCCCGCTTTGGGTAAGACGCTCACCTAAGGCTCTAAACCACTGTTCTATGGCCTCGTGGTTCTGCAAATCAGCGCCTTCTAGGACAGGCAACATGCGAATGGCGTCGAGTAAGCTCGGTTCGTAGTTCTTAAGTCGCTTTATCGTTGCAAGCAACTCTAGATAGTCGGTTCCTAGATCCTTAAGTCTCCCGTCTTTCAACGGTTCGATACCGGAATCCGGATAGATTTTCGCTTCTTGTAGTGCTAACTCGATGATGTAGGCCTCCAAGGTTTGATCATCTTTAAGGTACTTCTCTTGCTTTCCCTTTTTGATTTTATAGAGGGGGGGTTGGGCGATGTAGACGTGTCCTCGTTCCATCAGTTCGGCCATGTGCCGATAGAAAAAAGTCAACAACAAGGTTCTGATGTGGGAGCCATCGACGTCTGCGTCCGTCATGATGATGATCCGATGGTAACGCAGCTTTTCTGGATCAAACTCCTCCCTCCCAATCCCGCATCCGAGAGCGGTAATAAGGTTTCCCACCTCGGCAGAGGATAACATTTTGTCGAAACGTGCCTTTTCTACGTTTAATATCTTACCCTTCAGGGGTAAAATGGCTTGATATCTCCTATCCCTCCCTTGTTTTGCGGACCCCCCTGCAGAGTCACCTTCTACTAAGAACAGTTCCGAAGATCTTGGGTCTTTTTCTTGGCAGTCTGCCAACTTTCCAGGCAAGCCGGCAATATCCAGCGCTGTCTTTCGCCGCGTCAGCTCGCGCGCTTTTCGCGCCGCTTCTCGTACTCGAGCCGCTTCAATGATTTTGTCTGTTATCTCTCGAGCCTCGGCCGGGCACTCCAGCAGAAAATCGTTCAACTTTTCGGCAACGATCGATTCAACCACCGCCTTAACCTCGCTGGATACGAGCTTCTCTTTGGTCTGAGAAGAAAACTTAGGCTCTGCTAACTTAACCGAAAGCACCGACATTAGCCCTTCACGCACGTCGTCCCCTGATACCGCAACCTTGGATTTTTTTGCTATCCCTTCGGACTCCATAAACTGATTGAAGGTGCGGGTCAGAGCACTCTTAAAACCCATCAGATGGGCGCCGCCGTCACGCTGGGGTATATTGTTGGTAAAACAGAAAATGTTCTCCTGGTACGAATCGTTCCATTGGAGAGCTACCTCTACCTCTATCTCTTCACGCTCTGCGTGGATCACGATGACGCTTTCGTGGAGGGGCGTCTTTTTCCCATTTAGGTGCCTGACGAAAGCCGCTATTCCCCCTTTGTACTCAAATACATCCCTCTTGTCTGTCCTTTCGTCATATAGCTCGATACGAACCCCGGAGTTCAAGAAAGACAACTCCCGCAACCGCTTCGCTAAGATGTCATAGTGAAACTCTCTGTTGCTGAAAACCACTGGGCTAGGTTTGAAGCGGACGTCCGTTCCCGTCCCTTCTCCTTCACCCACGTCCGCAAGTGGCATTTGAGCTTCTCCGTTTCGGTACTCCTGCTGATAAACCCTGCCATCGCGCTTTATTATCAGGACAAGATACTCTGATAAGGCATTTACAACCGAAACCCCGACTCCATGTAAACCTCCCGCTACTTTGTAGGAATTCGAGTCAAACTTTCCTCCCGCATGTAACGTAGTCATTATTACCTCTGCCGCAGAACAGCCCTCCTCCTTGTGCATATCGACTGGTATTCCGCGTCCATCATCTGCGACCGATACTGATTCGTCCAAGTGGATCATCACCACAATATTGGAACAATAACCCGCTAAAGCTTCATCAACACAATTGTCCACAACCTCAAACACCATATGGTGTAGACCCGTTCCGTCATTGGTGTCACCGATATACA
This sequence comes from Gammaproteobacteria bacterium, assembly GCA_050740915.1. Classification (GTDB taxonomy): domain Bacteria; phylum Pseudomonadota; class Gammaproteobacteria; order JBOHHR01; family JBOHHR01; genus JBOHHR01. The sequence goes on from JBOIEG010001040.1 coordinate 3,108, forward strand.
TACCCGGGCGCTTACGAACGGCGTCTAATCCTTTTAGCACCTTTATATTTGACGAATCGTATTTTGCTGTTTGCATAGAAAGCTCCAACTAAGCAGCATCACTAATAAGCGAATTTTAACACTACCCTCAGATAGGAGTTTCACGTGAAACCTGGTATCGAGCTCGCAGTTACCCATCCGGACAGAGCGAAAACTCCATCCGGTTTCGCAATGAATACTTTCTGATTTTCAAGGACAGGTGCCCCAACCCTTAGAGATGACCACGGTCAGGTGGTGGGGCAAGCGATTCAATTATCTCTTTAGCTTGCTCAACGCTATTTCAAAGTCTAAGGTGCTTAAATAGATTTCGCTTGAGCAACAAGCGAACGTCGCTTACAGCCGCATTGGCATAACAACGTATTTTTCCTTTCCACTGTTCTCGTCTGGTACGATCAAACAACCTGTGTCGGGATCTGTTAGCTTAAATATAACGTTATCCGTAGATATAGCCGATAACACGTCCAATAAGTAGGTTAGGTTGAAACCGACAACGAGCTCGGTTCCCTGATAATTTGCTTGGATTTCCTCTTCCGCTGTTTCCTGTTCTGGATTACGGGCAGAGACTTTTATGCACTCCCTGGATAATTCTGCTTTGATGCTTCTATATTTTTCATCCGACAATATCGAAAGCCGATTTAAGGCTTGCTGTAGCTGTTCCCGATTAATTTTGACAATATTATATCCGCCTCCAGGAATAGTTCGCTTATAATCAGGAAAGCTTCCATCGATGAGCTTAGCCGTTAAACTCTGGGGCCCAATAAATACTTGAATATGATTTTTCCCTATACGAATCACTGTGTCTTCATCTCGATGGTCCAGTAACCTAGTTATCTCCTGTACTGCTTTTCTGGGCACAATTATCTGACAACCTTTGTCCTCTGGCATTTTTAGCGCCGTTGTACTTAACGCTAAACGATGACCATCCGTCGCAACCACTACCAAGTTCTCTCCATCAAAGTGCATCAGCATGCCATTGAGGAAAAACCTAACGTCCTGCTGTGCCATTGCGAACTGCGTCTTTGCAATTAAATCACTCAGGATAGGCGCTGCTATCTTAAGCTCCAGATATTCTGTGATTTCGCTGACACTGGGAAAATCATCCGCTGGAAGCATTGCCAATCGAAAATGGCTGCTCCCGGAATCAATTTCTAATTGCTGCTGTCTCCCAAGCAACGTGATCTCCGCTCCCATCGGTAGAGCGCGAATGATCCCACATAACTTTCTTGCAGAAACCGTTGTTTTCCCCAACTCTTCTGCAACTAATGGAACAGCCATTTGCAACTCTACTTCCAAGTCCGAAGTGCTTAAATAAAATTCCTTGCCTTTGGCTTCTATCAAGACATTAGACAAAATAGGTAGCTTATGCCTCCGCTCTACAACCCCACTAACCGCCACGAGCGGGGCCAGTAAGACTTCTCTAGTAGTAAATACCTTCATTCTTTTGTAGTTATTACATAATAAGTATAACTGTTAATTTCATTACTAATCAATATATTATACTGTATAAGGGCTGTTGGTGGATAGTTCAAAAAGGTATAAAAAGCTTTGGATAAAATGTGAATAAACCCCCGAAGGTCAGTTGCCCACATTTTTTTCACATTATGTGGTTAGGATACGACCGAGATTAATGTGATCATCGTTTATTCTGCCCTCGGCACGACGGAGATCAGAAATTTTGCGACATGCGTGTAGGACAGTCGTATGGTCACGGCCACCAAAAGCGTCCCCGATTTCTGGAAGGCTATGGTTGGTGAGTTCCTTAGCGAGGGCCATCGCCATTTGTCTTGGACGGGCAATTGTTCGATTGCGACGTTTCGACAATAAATCCGCCATGCGAATTTTATAATATTCGCAAACGGTTTTCTGGATATTTTCTAGGGTGACGAGCGTATCCTGTACAGCTAGTAAATCTTTTAATGCTTCGTGAGCAAATGGCAAGTTAATAGGGTTGGCGGTAAACCGAGAGTAAGCAATAACCCGGCGTAGGGCGCCTTCTAGCTCGCGGATATTGGATCGAAAGCGCTTTGCCATAAAAAAAGCAACATCATCGGGTAGCTTAATGGCCGCCTGTTGCGCTTTGCTCTTCAGTATGGCGACCCGAGTCTCAAGCTCTGGTGGTTCGATGGCAACGGTAAGACCCCACCCCAAGCGCGATTTTAAACGTTCCTCGACCCCGGAGACCTGTTTAGGATAGCGATCACAGGTAAGGACGATTTGGTGTTGGCCTTCGAGTAAGTCGTTAAACGTATGAAAAAACTCTTCTTGAGAGCGCTCCTTCCCCGCAAAAAACTGAATGTCATCGATAAGCAGAACATCCAAAGACCGATAATATCTTTTGAAATCGTTTATGGCGTTATGCTGAAGAGCTTTCACAAAATCGCCAACAAAGCGTTCCGAATGAAGGTAAGTTACCCGTTTATGTTGATGTAAGGCCCCGACCATATTTCCAATCGCGTGCGTGCAATGTGTTTTCCCTAACCCAACGCCACCACAAATGAATAAAGGATTGTAAGCATTACCTGGATTTTCAGCGACCTGCAGTGCAGCAGCCCTGGTCAACTGATTGGATTTACCTTCGACAAAGGTGTCGAAATTGAGATCGAGTTTAAGTCCAGACGAAGGTAGTGGTTTTTGGTTCCCGTTATTTGTTTCGTTTGATGGAAGCGGAGTTGGCACCCTGGCGGGGTCTACCATCGGGTTCCTACTGCCGACGGAAACGTCGATATCGAAATGTTTTTGGATTGAGATTTCTTCCAGGAGGTGGCTTATTGTAGGTAGGTATTTCTCCTTTATCCACTCGAGCACGAAGCTGTTAGGAGCAAATAAGTGCAGACCATTTCGTTCTTCCACGGCTTGCAGGGGACGGATCCAAGTGTTGAACTGTTGGGGAGATAGTTCTACTTCGAGACGCTTCAGACATTGGTGCCAAACGGATTCAGCCATGGGGGTAATGGTCTCCTTAGTAGGGGGGCGCGCGAAGGATTGTATACCCCTGCGACCCTGTTAGCCATATTGCCAAGAGATTCGTTTCGGGGAAGCACAATTGACAGGGTTAGGGTTGGCCTTTAGCATTGCCATTTTTCCGGATAGTGTTCTATTAGGCGTGTACGGTGAAACGCACTTTTCAACCTAGTAATCTTAAGCGCAAAAGGCGACACGGATTCCGCTCGAGAATGAAGACCCGCGGTGGGCGAGGCGTCCTGCGGAGCCGCAGGGGAAAAGGGCGAAAAAGGCTCAGCGCTTAGAATCTTATGCGCAAGGAAGTGAGGTGGCACAGGAGTCGTTTTCACGTCACCAGCGGTTATTGCGCTCAGTGGAGTACGCGCGTATTTTCGAGAATAGTTATGCCAGGGAGCGGAATAGCTGCTGGGTTGTGCTGAGGAAGCCCAATCAAACGGTACGCGCGCGTCTGGGATTAGCAGTAGGAAAGAAGAGCGTGCGTTCCGCCGTGGAGCGGAACCGAATAAAGAGGGTTGTAAGGGAAAGCTTTCGTCGCCAAGGAAAGCGATTGTCGGGCTGGGACATCGTTGTCGTAGCGCGGGCATCCGCGGCTGTTTGCGCAAGAGCGAAATTAGTAGCTTCGTTAGAAGAGCTTTGGCATCGAGTTTCTCTGAATCTAAGAGCGCATCACGATAGTTAGCCTGAGAGCCATTGATGGCTCTTTTTTATTTATAACGACGTTGCTGGCAAGTACACGAGCCAAAGGTAGATGGACAATATCCAGATAATTCTCATCGTAGCGCTCGGTTTTGTGTTATTTCAGCTTTGGGAACGTTGGCAGGAGTTCCCCAGGCCAAGTCAACAGGTAGTAGAGGGAAAGGTACAAGCACCAGTCGCTGCTGCCACACCCCAGGATATGCCGGATGTGCCAGAAAAGGCCGAAGCTCCCAAGGACGGTAAGCTACCAGAACATGTGCTAGCAAGTGAAAAGCGCATAAGAGTTAAAACCGACGTCATGGAAGTGGTGATCGATACCCTCGGGGGCGACATCCGGCGGGTGACGCTGCCGAGCTATCCGGTAGACATAGATCAGCCAAATCAGCCTTTTGTCTTAATGCAGGAGAATCCTCCTTTTTTTATCGCTCAAGGGGGCTTGCTCAGCGGTCAAAAAGCACCCACTCATGAAACTGTCTATACAGCCAGCAATACCGACCACCAGCTCGAGCCGGGAAAAGAAACTTTGGAGGTGGTTCTGTCCTGGAATGAAGACGGGATCTCGGTGAAGAAGATATTTACGTTTCGCAGAGGTGAGTATTTGGTAGGAGTTCGTTATGAGATAGACAATGCCAGCTCCCAAGCTTGGGCCGGGCATCTCTACCAGCAATTGCAGCGTCATCAGGCAGTTCGCTCCACCGGGTTCGTCCAAGCCTTTACCGGTGTGGCACTCTCTAATCCCGAGAAGCGTTACGAGAAGTTTGACAGCGATGACCTGTCTGAGGAAGCCGTTGCGATTGACGCTAAAGGTGGGTGGGCGGCCATGCTCCAGCATTATTTCTTGGCTGCTTTGGTCCCGGATCAAGATTCCCCGCACCACTACTACGCAAAGCTCGTTCCGAAAAATGACAGTTATTTGGTTGGGTTGACGGGTCCAGGCGTGGATATTGCCGCTGGCGAAAAGGGGACACTAGGCATGCAGCTGTTTTTGGGTCCAAAGATGCAAAAGAGACTGGAACATATCGCTCCCCATTTGGAACTGACCGCTGACTATGGGCCACTGTGGTTCATCGCCAAGCCGCTGTTTTGGCTGCTCGACAAAATTCATTTTTATGTTGGCAATTGGGGCTGGTCGATCGTCTTGATCACCCTGATCGTAAAGGGGGTGTTTTATCGCCTAGCGGCCGCGAGTTACCGCTCGATCGCGAATATGAAGCGGTTGCAACCCCGGTTGCTCGCGATCAAAGAGCGCCATGGCGACGATCGTGGAAAGATGAACCAAGCGATGATGGAGCTTTACAAGAAAGAAAAGATTAATCCGCTGGGTGGATGTTTGCCGGTGGTGGTACAGATCCCGGTGTGGATCGCCCTGTATTGGGTGCTGATGGAAAGCGTCGAACTGAGGCAAGCGCCGTTCATGTTTTGGATAAGAGATCTCTCTCTGCCAGATCCCTTTTATTTCCTGCCCTTGTTAATGGGGGTCACGATGTACGCGCAGCAAAAACTGAATCCCACCCCCGTTGATCCCGTGCAAGAAAAAGTGTTTCAACTGTTTCCTATCGTTTTTACCGTAATGTCAACATTCTTCGCCGCCGGGCTCGTGCTGTATTGGGTGGTTAATAGTGTGCTGTCCATTCTCCAGCAGTGGATGATCACCCGCAGTATAGAAGGAGCCCAAACGGCGAAAGCCTAATAGTCACAATCGATGGTGCGTTTTGCGGCCGCGGGGGAAACCATCGCGGCGCAGGCTACCCCGCCTGGGCGCGGGGGGATCGGGGTAATTCGAGTCTCTGGCCCGGCGGTGCGAGCGATGGCAAGGGCGTTGTTTGGTGAGGTCCCCGCACCGAGGGTGGCAGAGCTTAAAGCGTTTCCAGATCCTTCGGGTCAGCCCATCGATCATGGGATCGCGCTTTTCTTTCCTGGCCCGGGTTCGTTTACTGGTGAGGACGTGCTCGAGTTGCACGGTCATGGTGGGCCCGTGGTCATGGATCGGCTGTTGCGCAGGACGCTCGGGCTGGGCGCGCGTTTAGCGAGGCCAGGGGAGTTTTGTGAACGGGCGTTTCTAAATGGCAAGCTGGATCTCGCACAAGCCGAGGCTGTGGCTGACCTCATTGACAGCGCTTCCGAGGAAGCGGCACGTTGCGCGGTACGCTCACTGAGAGGGGAGTTTTCCAAACTCGTGCGAGACTTGGTACAGGACGTGGTCGCGTTGCGAACGCGAGTAGAGGCGACACTCGATTTCCCGGATGAAGAGGTCGGTCTGTTCGATCACGAAGTGTTGGAGACCCGATTTAAAGGCGCAGCGGAGAAACTCGGATCGGTTTTTCTGGCAGCGCGCCAAGGCCAGGTATTACTCGATGGCTTGTCGGTGACGATAACCGGGCAGCCCAATGTCGGTAAGTCCAGCCTGTTGAATCAGCTTCTCAAAAGAGATCGTGCTATCGTCGACGCCCGCCCGGGTACAACACGGGACACATTGCAAGAACAGGTGCTGATCGGTGGTGTGCCGATCTCTTTAATCGATACGGCTGGGCTACGCGAAACGGAAGACAGCATAGAAAAAGAAGGCATAAAGCGGGCAAAGGCCGCCATTGATCAGGCGGATGTCGTGCTGTTGGTAACTGAATATGGGGTGGAACGGCAAGCAACAGAGATCGAACTCTCAGCCGATCCCGGGCTGCGAGAACGGATCACGATCATACACAATAAGATCGATCTCTATGGGAAAGCCCCCAGTATAAATCACGCCCAGTATGGGACGGAGATTTGTTTGTCGGCACGTTATGGCTTTGGAATACAGTTATTGGAAGAACACCTTAAGGCTCGGGCAGGATATCAATCGGCTGAGGAGGGGGGCTTTACCGCGCGCCGGCGGCATTTGGAAGCTTTAAGTCGCGCTCAAGCGGCCTTGGCTGCCGCATGTGCGGAGTTGTGCCAAACAGGGGCACTGGAACTGGTTGCCGAGCATCTAGCGAGAGTACAGCGAAGCTTGGGTACCATAACGGGTGAGTTTACGAGCGAGGATCTGTTAGCAGAGATTTTTTCCAGTTTTTGCATCGGAAAGTAACATCGCTTCCGGCCTAGTCCGAGACCTTCCGCAAATACTTGGTAACCACACGTGAAAGCGGATTTTTTGTTCCACTGTCGGCTTGCATGTTCCACAAAAGACCGCACAAATTGTTCCCTGAATTGTTCCTATAATGAGAGTTTGTGAAAAAACCTACTGCGCTCGAGATCTCGCGCTCCGGCGGTGCTCGGGATCCTCATGTATTTCAATATACACTGCGGTTCCTGCGCTCCGGCGGAACGCGACCTTCCTTCGCTCGCGACGGTTTTTTCACAAACTCTCAGCCGATCAAGCCCTACGGCAAGGCGGCGCGGATCTACGATGCCCAGATGTCGCTGTCCGCCCTCGCGGATGGCAAGCTCGCCCTGGTCTGGACCGACCAGCGCGGTATTCGGCAATTACCGCAGGGCGGATCTGAGGAGGGGAGCTACCGGCTCACGGCGACGGTGGTCGATGGCAAGGGCACGCCGGGGCCGGAGCGGCTTCTGGACGGCGACGTCTGCTCCTGTTGCAGCGTCGGCTCCGCGACCCAAGGACAGCAGGTGTTGACGGTCTATCGCGATCACCGAGCGGGCGAGGTGCGGGACATCGCCGTGGTCCGTTGGGGGCAAGACGGCAGCGGCGCGCCCCGCCTCCTGCACGATGACCGCTTCGTTATCAACGGATGCCCAAGCAACGGCCCGGCCATAGCCCGCGGGAGGTCACAAGTGGTGGCGGCGTGGTTCGCCGCTCCCGGTGGCCAGGGGCGGCCTCTGGCCGCCTTCTCTACGGACGGGGGCGCGAGCTTCGGCAAGCCCGTGGTGCTCGATACGGACGCCCTGGGCTATGTGGCCGCCTTTTTGCTGGACGACGGCTCGGCCCTGGTGAGCTGGCGCGCCCGCCGAGCCGATAGCCCTGATCAAAGGCTCAGAGTGGCGCGTGTCTCTCCGCAGGCAGGTGTAACCGGTACCCTGATAGTGCACGTGGGCTCGTTCGACGAATGGCCGAGCAAGTACCCCTACATGAAGCGCGCTGAGAATCATGTGTTCCTCGCCTGGACCGATCCGGCGAAAAAGCGGGTGCGGGTCGTAGGCTTTTCCCTAGACGCCGTGCTGCAGGGGAGTGGAGGCGCCGGGCCGGTGGCCGTGCAGTGAGCGATAGTAGGGCGACAGCCCGTAACCAACCGAACGGACAGGCGCGGCTTGTTGTGTGGAATCGGCCTATCGGCTGACGGGGCCATAGGGGCCAGGGTCAATATATTCGTGATACTCGACGCGCGCCCCGCCGCCCGCGGCAGTTAAAGGGGCCAGGCTTGGACAGACCACCATTATGGGGGGAGACATCAGTCCGCGCGTAGGGTGTGTTCCACGCAACAGCAACCGGCGGTTGGAAATTCCAACGGCGGTTGAATGGTGCGCGCGGCGCACGCTACAGGCTGGCCCTCCACACCGACCCCCACGTCCGCAGCCAGAACTCGTAAAACTCGTAGCCTGGGTTGAGTGTAGCGAAACCCGGGAAATGCCTCCAAGGACCCGGGGCTAGACACGGTCGTGAGTCTCACAGGTTCGTGGCCTGAGTGGTCTCGAAGATTAGGGAGCTTGGATACGCAGATCCATGGATAGCGTCATAACCTCGCTGCCGTAAAATATCCGCCAACACGACGCGCACATCCTCGTCCAGCAGCAGCGCAGGCGCTGCCATCAACTATTTGCGGAGGGCCTCAACCGCGCTTCAGTCTGCGTAAGTTCCTGTTCAATAGCATCTGTGTGGTCATAATAGTAAGAGAGAGCGTCATACACCTGAGCAAGCGTCAGTTGAGAGAATTCACGAACCAATTCCTCAGGTGACAGGCCTTGCTTTATTACATACTGGACCACAGCGCGCACCGGAAACTTTGTTCCGGCAATGATGGGGCTGCCGCTACAATAGTCTCTGTGAGAATCGATATAAGGGTGGGTAATGGTTTTAGGGGCGCTTACCATGAATAAGTCTCCGTCATGACTAATTCCAGAAAAGAAGCATGATGCTGATACTTTGGCGAGACCAAAACCGCGGTGTCAAGGGATCCCGGCCAAGCTCAACGGGTCCGCACGGCTGACGGCGATCAAGGCGCCGGTCGCACGCCGGCGCCGCAAGCGTTTTGGGCGGGTGCGTAGCGGCGCTACCCTCCGTGCTACCGTTCATCGACTGGGGTCCACTTCTCACACCGGCCGTTTCACCTTGTCGTAGGTTGGGCAAGGCAACAGGCATCCGTTTAATTGCCCGAGCTACCGCCGAGGCCCGCCTTTTCGAGCTCGCTGTTCAGCATCTGGCGGATATCCCGGGCGTTGTCCATCTGCAGCGCCTCCCGGAGAACCGCTTTCGCATGCCTGCGAGTAATACTGCGGATCACCCATTTAATCCGTGGGATACTCCCTGCGCTCATACTGAACGTGTCGATGTCCATCCCGAGCAATAGGATCATCGCGGCCGGATCACCGGCCATCTCGCCGCAGACGCTCACGGGTTTACCATAACGTCGGGCGCCCCTAACCACCGTGCGCAACGCCCGCAGCACCGCCGGGTGCAGGCTATCGTAAAGCCTCGCCACATTCGGGTTGTTTCTGTCCACGGCAAGCAGGTATTGCGTGAGATCATTGGTGCCGATAGAAACGAAATCAACGTGCCGGGCGAATCCCCGAACTTGGTAGATCGCCGATGGCACCTCGATCATCATGCCAACCGGCGGCATGGCGGAGTTTGTCCCTTCCTCTAGGTGCTCACGGTGGGCTCGATCGAGCAGTTCCCGGGCCTCTTTGACCTCATTGACTTGGCTTACCATAGGGAAAAGGACGCGCAGGTTGTTGAGCCCCGCGTTGGCTCGTAGCATGGCCCGAAGCTGGATTAAGAAGATCTCTGGATGATCCAGGCTAAAGCGGACCCCTCGCCAGCCCAGAGCCGGGTTGTCTTCCTCCATCGGATAGTAGGGCAAGGGCTTGTCCCCACCCACGTCCAGGGTGCGCATGGTCACCGGTTTTGGAGCAAAGGATCCCAGTATCTGGCGGTAGACTTGGTATTGCTCCTCTTCCACGGGAAAGGCGTGACGCACCATAAACGTGAACTCGGTACGGTAAAGCCCCACGCCGTCTGCACCGCTTTCCTCCACCTCATTGGTCTCGGATAATAGCCCGATATTCACGTTCAGCTTCACGTTCACCCCGTCCAGTGTTTCCGCAGGCAAGTCACGCAATTTCCTCAGCTCGACGGTGCGCTCCTTCTCTGCTCGAACAAGCCGTTCAAATTCCTCGATGACTATCGGGGAAGGATCGATGAAGACCCGCCCCTGATAGCCGTCGACCACGATCGGATGACCCTCCAGGTTTCCAATCGGGAGATGCCCCAGACCCATGATGGCGGGAACACCCAGGGCCTCGGCGACGATCGCGATATGCGACGACACCGAGCCACGCAGGCAGACGACACCTGCGAGCCGGTGCGCCGGGACCTCGGCGATGCGCGCCACACTGATCTCCTCGCCTAACAGGATACTGCGTGCTGGGTATTCGCGCGGTTCGCGCGCATCGGACTGCAAGTACATGAGGAGGCGGCGGCCGATGGCGCGGATGTCCTCGGCGCGGCCCCGTAGGTAGAGATCTTCCATCTGATCGAAAGCCCTCGAATGCTCTGCGATCGTGTCGCGCAGCGCACCAGGCGCCCAATTGCCAGCCCGGATCCGCGCGACCGTGTCCTCCACCAGACTGTCACTGCCCAACATCAGCGCATAGACATCGAAAATGGCGCGTGCCTCACTGGGGAGTCGGGTCGCCATAAGAGCTGCGCTTGTGCGTAGCTCCTCTTGCACGGCGCTGACCGCCTCTCGAAAGGCCGCCTCTTCCACGGCAATGTCCTCAGGGCCGCGATCCGTGACCGATTCGAGGTTCGCGAACGGCGAGGGCAGGACGATCGTCCCGATGGCGATCCCGGGCGCACCGAGCAATCCCTGGTTGAAACTAACGCTATAGGGCCGCTCGTTCTTCAGGACGGTGATAACGCCGTCCGGTGCTGCCGAGTTCAGGGCACCCGCAAGCTGGGCCGCAATGGTGACGAGAAAGGCCACCTCGTCCTTGCCGAAGATCTGTCGTGTGCGCCGCTGGATGTAGAGCACGCCCACCACCTTACGAAAATGCACCAGGGGAACACCGAGAAAACTGTGGTAGCGTTCTTCTCCCGTCTCAGGAACATAGCGGTAGGCTGGATGATCAGCGGCGTTTTCTAGATTGACCAGTTCCTGGCGGGCTGCAACCAGTCCGACGAGACCCTCGTTAGCGGCCAATTGGACCCTGCCGACGGACTCAGGATTGAGACCGTCGGACGCCATAAGGACATAGTGATCGGCGGTTGCGTTTTTTATACAGACCGAACATACATCAACAGCCATCGCTTCCTTGACTCGGTGCACGACGATGGCGAGGGCCTCATCGAGGTTGGCCGCCTCATTGACCTGTTGCACGATGTGTTGCAGGGTGCCAAGCATCAAACGATTTCCTTCTCAGGTACCGTCCTCAACATATCCCAGGGCGCACGCCGGCAGGGGAGGATCCGTTTCGAGCTCGCGACGGAGGCCGCCAACCTGATCTTCAGGCTACTCCAGAGGTATCGATTTAAGCCCGTCGATTTCCCCAATCACCGTGCTGTTGACGTCCCGATGTTTCGCGGGGTCTCGCCTCGTTGACCTTGATATTTTGGCCATCCACCTCTTTCTTGTCGAGGGCAACCATAGCCTCCTTGGCTCCATTGTTGTTCATCACAACGAAGCCAAAACCACGGGATTCACCGGAGTATCGGTCCATGATGAGGTCAACCGAGTCAACTTCGCCATACGGCTTAAACAGGTTACGGATCTCCTCTTGGGTGGTGCGGGGAGAGAGATTTCCAACATAGATTTTTGTGGACATTGCTATAGCTCCATGCCGCCTCAATAGCGGACGTAATGTTCTTGAAAGTTCCTCCCACTATCGCTTAGTCGGAGGGATTACCACCCATGTTTGGCTCCAGTTGGAGCGCCGGGTATTGGGCGAAAACTTTAGGAAGGAAGCGGCGATGCAAGCACGCTAGATTCGGGAGGGAAATCACCAAATGCCTTAGCTGAAAACACTGAGATGGGTACTCTGATACGATAGCACGTCGGAATTACGTATTCCAGCTGTTTCCTTGAGTCGGCTCGTACCGGCCGGTCGATAATGATATCATAGAGCTGAGTATGGTTGTGTTCGACAAAGGAATTGGCCAACATGGCCTGCCGTCCGGCGCAAGCAGTAGCTGTTTCCATACTCAGCTTAATAGGCGTCCCTGTTTTCTATCGGATGGCGCCGGTCCTGAGCGGATCCGCGCCAATCACCCATCGCAATCAATCTTGGCCGAATGCTCCTTTCAGAGACCGCTACCTGCAGCTGGCAATCTGTGCTGCCCTAGTGTCCCTGGGTTGTGAACATGTGCTTGCTTTTATCTGGCGCCGCCCGGAGCTTCCGTCAATAGGTGTGTAAATAGCTCAGGCGGCTTCCCTCACAGACTCCTCTTTGATTCGTATTCCATCGGCATAGGGCGCTCCCTGGTAGACGTCTTTGAGGAGGTCTGCCGCATTGAG
>JBOIEG010001041.1:0-3416 GCA_050740915.1 Gammaproteobacteria bacterium
CAGATACTTGGCGCAACATCCGCCATGACTTGAAGCGGATCAAACTCGCGCAATTGTTGAGCCCTACGGGGACTGTTTGGCAGCTGACTGAGCCCCCAACGGATGCACTCAAGCAGTTGAAATCCCTTAAGATAAAGAATCCCCCACCGCTCCTTCAGATCGCTTAACCCTCTGTGTACAGGGGTGGTTTCGCCAACACCCCTAAGGCATTGATCCGTCCTACTAAATAACAATCATGTCCGTAGCAGCTGTCAAAGTCGGGTTAACCGATGGCCCCCGCCCGCTCGGTAATCATCGCCACCTTACGACTCGGTCGATGACTCCAGGAACGTGCGGCCTCTCTGCGCACCTGCTTGCTCGCATGACGGCGGTGGTAGCGCTCGGAGAGGCCTCCTTCCATTCGATGATCAGGGAGCCGCCCAGGGCCTTATGCTGTCTCTCCCAGTTGTGCAGGAGGTCCAGGCAGGCATGGTCGATGTAATCGAGCTCTTCGAAGTGCACATGGATGTCGGCGTTGGGTCGGACCTGTTCCAGCGCAGCCGCCAGCTTGGGCAGGCGAATCAACGTGGCCGAGCCTTTCAAGTGGAGATTAACTCGGTTCTCTGCAGGGTCGTCCTGGCTGCGGATCTCCAAGTGCGAGAAGGCGTAAAGCAACTTGAGGATGGACAACCCGAGCCCAACCAGCACGCCCTCGAGCAGGTTGGAATAGACGATCAGTCCGATCGTGACCAGGTAGATCGCCACCTCGCTCTTCCCATAGTTCAAAAGCTCCGGTAGCGCTTTCGGATAGGCCAGCTTGTAGCCCGTGTAGACCAGCACGGCGGCCAGGCTTGCGATCGGGACCCATTCAAGGACGAATGGGCAGGGCGCTGATGAACACCAGGAGCCAGATGCCATGGATGATGGCCGAAGCCCGCGTGCGTGCACCCGCCGCGACGTTGGCGCTGCTGCGCACGATGACCCCGGTCATCGGCAAGGCCCCTAAGAGACCGCAAATGTTATTGCCCACGCCTTGGGCGAACAGTTCCCTGTCGTACTTGGTGCGCGGCCCCTGGTGCATCTGATCCACCGCGGTGGCCGACAACAGCGTCTCGGCGCTCGCGATGAAGGCGATGGACAGCGCCGCGACGAGCACCTCTTTAAGTATGTGCGAGTCAAACAGGGGGGTCAGGACGTCGTGCGTCGGCAGGCTCGCGGCGGACCAGATATTGTCTGGCACCGATACGTAGTGGATGGGAAGCTGATGGAGCGCGGCCGCGACCACCGCTCCGATGACTGCTACCAAGGGGGCGGGGATGGCCTGCAGCCTCCTAGGTGCGAGGCCGCCCCACGCCATCATAACGGCGATCGTCAACAGACCAATATCAAAAGCCTCGAGGCCCTCTCCACCCTTGGCGATGGCATTAACAAAAGCGCTGGGGATACCGAGTAGGTTGTCGAGGCCGCTCCCTAGCGGTTTGCTATCGATCATTACATGGAACTGCGAGGCCACGATCAGAACGCCAATGCCGCCGAGCATGCCGTGGATGACCGCTGGTGAGACAGCGCGGAACCACTGCCCGAGCTTGAGCGTCCCGGCGAGCACCTGCATGAGACCGGCGATCAGGACGATGATTCCAAGCATCTCAACCCCGAATTGCTGGACAAGCTGCCAGACCAGGACGGTGAGGCCCGCGGCCGGCCCGCTGACTTGGAGGGGTGCACCGGCAAGCGCACCCACCACCACCCCACCGATGATGCCGGTGATAAGGCCGGCCGTGGGCGGTAGCCCGGAGGCGATGGCAATACCCATACAGAGGGGCAAGGCCACGAGAAAAACGACCACCGCTGCCAGGGCATCTTGGCCGATATTGGCGCGAATTTGAGCCAAAGTAGAAGTCGATTTTGACATATTGTCCTCCTAACTCGTGTCGAACTTTCTAGTTCGCAAACGAAGCACGGTCGTTTGCTGTGTCGAACTCTAGTTCGCGGAGAAACGGAGCGATATCAGACGGACGACAAATTGGTTGTCGGAGAATACTGGCATTGATTGTCGTGGTCTGTCCTACGGGGCAGCGATGCCGCGCCGCTGGCCCCGAGTGATCAGAGACCTACCATCGCGTGCTGCGTGAGGTGCGGTCTCGGTTGCGAGGGGTCTAGGGACTGACGCCCGCGACACCTTTCAGACGGTCTCTTAGGCTACTGAACGGTAGGCTGATGAAACGTCTGTTTAAGGATATTGACTACCACTTCAAACTCGGCGCTCTTATCGAGGAAATAGTTGGCGCCTTCGAATAGGCATTTTTTGCGATAATGCGGATGAGCATGGTTCGTGAGGACGATGACCAGTGTCTCCCGGCTTACCCGCCTGATGTATTGAAGGACCGTGATGCCGCTCCCCGTCGAAAGCTCAAGATCTAGAATAACCACGTTGGGGTGCAGTCGGGTAAAAGTCTCCTCGGCCTCGACGACATCATCGGCGTACCCGACGATCTCCACTCCTTGGATCTGCTCGAGCATGTTCTTGAGGCGCGCGCGTACCAGCGTTGCATCTTCGACGAGCAAGACCCGCACGGAGGCATTGCCAGGACCGGCCGCAGTGTGTCCGAGCGTCATCGGCATACCACCCTCAATAAATATGAAGGCGCATTTGGGCTTATGAAATCCAGCATAATCTCCCGTAATAAGGCAAAATTGCTGGTATCCTCTCCAAGCACATGATGCCACGATGATGGGGGATTTTATATCGGCGAAAACCGACTGCCCTGTCGGACTTACTCTGACACGACATCCGATCGTCGGTGCGGGAAAAAACTAGAGGTAAGCGAGAGAGACGCAGCTTTAGCGGTATTGCTTAGCGCGCTGTCCTGCAATAGAGGTGATCGCGGGCACTCGTCGGTGAGGTGTCAACAGAGCCCCGTGATGTCTAGACGAGTCCGTTTACGATGCAGTAGCGCGTCAATTCAGCGTTATTCTGCATCTGCACCTTATCAAGGATACGTACCCGGTAAGTGCTGACAGTCTTGACGCTGAGGCAAAGTTCCTCCGCAATCTGGCTCACGGTTTTACCCGATGCGATCAGGCACATCACCCAGTATTCCTGCTTAGACAGGGTGTCGTGTGGTGGCCTGTCGGTATCGCCCATAAGATCTGATACCAGCCGCTCCGCAAGGGAAGAACTGACGTACCGCCTGCCGGCAAGAACCTGTCTAACGGCCTTCAGCAACGTCGTCTCGGAGTAGTCTTTGGTCAGGTATCCGGCCGCTCCGGACCGCAGGGCCCGGATCGCGAAATGCTTTTCTGGATGCATACTCAGAGTTTGTGAAAAAACCTACTGCGCTCGGGATCTCGCGTTCCGGCGGTGCTCGGAATCCTCATGTATTTCAATATACACTGCGGTTCCTGCGCTCCGGCGGAACGCGACCTTCCTTCGCTCG
>JBOIEG010001042.1:0-10136 GCA_050740915.1 Gammaproteobacteria bacterium
AGGTAGGGTGTGTCACGATCGCATTGACGGAAGTGGCTCATGCACGCTCGCTCATTGAATCCATTGCCGATCCGATCGGTTTGCACATCAAAAGTTCCGCCTTAAGTCCGACAGGCTCCTAGAGATCAAAAACAGCGAAATCGAGTTTGCTTGGGGCCCCGCGGGAGGTGGCGCGATGACCCACGTGGGGGCGATCGAGATCGTCATCGTGGCCGGCTCCGGAGGTAGGGGAACGGTCTGGATCGAGGACTTGCGCTTCCAGGACCAGAGTTTTCTCTCGGACCCCGTGGCGCGCGCGTCCAGCGCCTTGCTGGGCTACGAACCCCGGTGCGCCGTAGATCATGCCCCGCAGACCAGTTGGCGCAGCGAGAGCAGCGGCGAGCCGCAATGGCTGCTGCTGGATTTCGAGCAGGAGCGCGAATTGGGGGGCGTGATCGTCCACTGGGTGCCGGCTCTCGCGGCGCGGAATTTTGACGTCCAGATCGCAAACGACGCAGCGGCATGGCGAACCGTCTACACAGTTCGGAAAATGCAAGGCGAACGCAGCTATATCTACCTGCCTAATACCGTATCGCGCTATCTTCGGGTGAACCTGTATCCACAAGGCATCCAAGAGCAGGGCTTCGGCATCGTCGACATCGAAATCAAATCCTACGAATTCTCTCGCTCCATCAATGCGTTTTTCCAGAACCTCGCCAAGCTTGAGCCCAAGGGCCTCTATCCCAAATACTTGTATGGGGAGCAGAGCTACTGGTCGCCGGTAGCGACCCCGGAGGGCACCGCCCAAGGCCTTCTGAACGAAGAAGGCATGGTGGAAATTGACCGAGGCTCTGTCTCCATCGAGCCCTTCTTATACATTGACGATAAGCTTCTTACGTGGGCAGATGTGGCTCTCGCGCAGGAGCTGGAGCAGGGATCCCTGCCCATCCCTTCGTCCCTGTGGCGCAAGGACGGCATCGCGCTAAAGATCACGGCGTTTGCAGCCGGCGACCCGGGCGAGCCCGTTTTGTATATCCGTTACCGGGTGGAGAACGCGCAACATAGACCCCGGCGTGTGTTTCTTTTTGTGGCGGTCCGCCCATTCCAGGTCACACCGCCTTGGCAGGCTTTCCATACCCTGGGCGGGGTAAGCCCAATAACAGAGCTCGCGTTCAGTCAGCAGCGCGTATGGGTCAACCGCAGCAAGATCATCATTCCCCTAAACACCCCCGACCGATTCGGTGCCGCCACCTTTGATCAGGGTGGCCTAAGCGAATACCTGAAAACGGGCGAACTACCCCGCTGCCCAGAAATTAAGGACAGCTTTGGCTATGCCGCCGGCGCGCTGTGCTACACGCTTGATCTCGCCCCCGGTGGTGCCCAAGAAATCTTTGTCGCCGCACCCTTCGGCGCAACGGACTCGGAGCGACCCCGATCGCTGCCAAGAGAGATCTGTGGTGCCTGGCAGTTCGAGCAAGCGGTACGGGCGTGGCAAACCAAGCTGGGATCGATCGAAATTCGTCTGCCGGCAGCGGCGCGGGGATTGACCGATACCTTCCGGACAGCGGCCGCTCATATCCTGATCAACCGCGATGGCCCCGCCTTACAACCCGGCCCGCGACGTTATACGCGCTCGTGGATCCGGGACGGCGCCACCATGGTGTCGGCCTTGCTGCGAGTGGGTGCTGCGCAAGAAGCGTGTGATTTCATCCGCTGGTACGCCCAGTATCAAGCATCGGATGGCAAGGTGCCCTGCTGTGTCGATCGCGATGTGCCCGATTGGCTGCCCGAATACGACAGCCAGGGCGAGCTCATCTACACCCTCATGGAATGCTTCCGCTTCACCGGCGATAAGGGTTTACTCACCGAGCTCTGGCCCCAGGTCGTGACGTGCGTCGATTACATCGAAGAATTGCGCCGCCAGCGCCTCACGCCCGAATATCAAATGGCAGAGAAGCGGGCTTGTTACGGGCTGTTGCCGGAGTCGGTCAGTCACGAGGGGTAACTGGCCCATGCCGTTCACGCCTATTGGGATGATTTCTGGGCGCTGCGGGGTCTGCGCGACGCCGCTGCCATGGCGGAGATCGTGGGTGATGAGCAGCAGGCGCCGCGCCTGGCAGCCTTGCGCGATGCCTTCGGCGCGACCCTGCGCGCTTCCATCCAAACGACCCTGGCCGAGCGCGATATCGCCTATATTCCGGGTTCTGTGGAATTAGCCGATTTCGATCCCACGGCGACTGCCAACGCAGTAGCGCTTATCGAGGAGCTGCCCGCTTGGTTTGAATCCGCTATCGGCCATACCTTTGATCGATACTTGGCGGGATTCCGAGAGCGGTTTATCGAGAACAACGATTGGACCAATTACAGCCCCTACGAGATCCGCACCATCGCGGCGCTGGTGCGTCTCAATCGGCGGCAAGAAGCGCATAAGGTCCTCAAGTTCTTCCTCGCCGACCGGCGCCCGCCGCCTTGGAATCAGTGGGCGGAGATCGCATGGCGCGATCCGAAAAGCCCTGCGCATATCGGCGATATGCCCCATACTTGGATAGGCGCCGAATATATCCTCGCTCTGCGCAGCCTATTCGCATTCGAAAGCGAGGCAAACCAAGGCTTAATCGTCGCCGCTGGGATTCGCGATGACTGGTTGGCCGACGATTTTGAAGTCCTGGTCAAGGATCTGCCGACCTACTATGGCCGGCTCTGCTACACCCTCCGCCGTGAGAGCGCCCATGCCCTGCGTTTCTCGCTTTCCGGGGATTTGGCGGTACCGCCCGGCAAGATCATCGTAAAACCGCCGCTGTTACACCCCATCGAGCACGTAAAGGGCGACGGAGTAGCGGCGTTTGATGCGGCAAGCGTCACCCTTAGCCGATGTCCAGCGGATGTGACCATCGAACAGGAGGTGAAGTCAGCGCGATGGTAAAATTGCACGTTACGCCCGAGGGGGTAATTGCCGGATGAAAAACGAACGACCCGTCCGAGGTCAATGGCTGCCGAGTGCCCGCACGGCGAAGCTCGTGATCAGGAAGTCACCACGGGTGCTGATTCGGAGATGGCCGCAGGACGCGTATGGCCGCCACACCGACGACCATGCCAACGCCCGCAACCGATCATCCGGCGCGCATCACGCCGCGCTCGGGAAAGCGACCGCGAAAGAGCTCCGGATGCAGGATCTCGGCGAGGATCTCCAGGCTGTCCACGATGCGCGGTCCCGGGCGGCTGAAATAGGCGGAGCCGTCGACGACGTACACCTCGCCGCGTTGCGCCGCGGGGAGCGTGCCGAAGCCGGGACGCGATCGAAGGATCGGAAGGTCTGCGAGGGTCCGCTCGACCGAGTAGCCACAGCACGCGACGACGAGCACCTCGGGTGCCGCCTCCAGGATCGCGTCCCACGGGATCGAGACGGCGTCCGCGCCGCGGCGTCCCAGAAGCTCGGCTCCTCCGGCGATCTCCACCAGCTCGGGCCCCCAGTGACCGGTACAGAACGGCGGATCGATCCACTCCAGGAGGACGCAGCGACGTCGTGGAGCGTCTGCCGCGTGCTCGCGCACGGCCTCGATGCGACGGACCAGGGAGGAAACCACGGTCTCGGCGCGCTCCGGGACTCCGAGAACCTCGCCCACCGCGCGAATGTCTTGCAGGATGTCGGCGAGGCTCGAGGGCTCCAGGTTCACCACCCGCGGCGGACCGGGCAGGGTCGCCGCAAATCGCGCCACGGTCCCGTAAGCGACGGCGCACACGTCGCACAGCCGCTGCGTGAGGAAGGCGCCCGGCCGGAGCCGGCGCACGAGACCCTCGTCCATCGTGTAGAGCGTCCCGGAGCTGTGCAGCCTCTCGCGGACCCAGCGCTCTACCTCGATGCTCGGCAGCCCCGACCCGTGGATCTCGCAGCGCGTCACCCGCGGCTTGCCGTTCACCTCCACCGGGTAGTCGCACTCGTGGCTCACGCCCACGAGCGAATTCAGCATATCCAGCGATCCGACGATCTCGGTCGCCGCAGGCAAAAGCGAGATCACTCGCGCCGCCGGATCGAGGCGGCCTTCTTGGCGTGCGGACATCACGTGGCTCATGGTCCGGCCGCCCCAAGCGCTCGCTTCAAGCGATCGCGATCCTTCGTGTAGTGGTAGCCGATCTGGTCGTCGCTGTAGCGGTGCTCGTGGCCTACCGGGCATGCGTCCCGAACCGAGAGCCAAAGCCGCCAGTGCTGCTCCACGGCCGCGTGAGCCTCCGGCGTCGACCCGACCGCCGCCGCCGCGTGCCGGAACTTCGGCAGGCAGTCGCGCTCGCAGTCCGGGCACGGGTTCGGCGGCTCAGAGGGCGGCCTCGCAGGCCCCTCGATATCGATCACCACCGCGGCGCGAAGCGCGATCCACGGCCCGAACATGACGTGCACGTTGAGGTGGCTCGGCGAGAGATAGCCGAGGCCGGAGAGGTGGGCGAGCCGCTGCATGGCGACCCGGCGTGGCGGAGGCTCCTGCGCGAAGCGAACCTCCCACCGATGGGCGAGCGGCTGCAGCGCCTGCAGGACGACCTCACCGACGTAGCTGTCGAGGGGATGGTCCTCATCGAACCTCCGCGGGCTGGCCCGCAGCCAGTCGAGGAAGCGCGGCCAGAGAGCGCGCGTGTTGCCCATGAGGACGCCGAGTGCCGACGACCGTCCGAGGTCCGGGAGCTTGAATGCATCGCCGATGGCGCGGTTGTACCAGGCGACCTGAAATGGCTGCACGAGATCGACGCCGGCCGGGGAACACCGAGACCGGAGATCGGAAACCACGCTCTGCCAGGGCGATTGCACGCACCGGAGTATGGCACGCTTCGGTGCTCGCTTCCGAGAGCGCCGCCCATCGTTCGTTGATCGTGCCGAGCATGATGTACCTCATGGCCAATCTCCTGCATCGTTCTTGTAGCCTAATCGACAACCACAAGCCATCGTGGCGTGCGATTTCCTAACAGTGGTCACGGCTTGGTTCCAGTGTCTTTATGTGTTCGGCCTCTGTGCATGGATTCCTCTAGGAGAAACTTCGCAATCCCTTGCCAGTAGTCTTCCCAGGTCTGGATGTCGTTGTGATCGGCGCCCTCTACCACCCGAAAGGTCTTGGGGCCGGCCCAGGCTTCGAACAGTCGGCGCGAATGCTTCGGTGGAATGATTGTGTCGGCGCCGGCCACCACCGTCAGCATGAGCGTCTCGATGGAGGGCGCGAGACTCAGGGAATCGAACGGGTGCTTGAGGAGCAATCCCACGGGCACGAACGGCAAACTGCGGCGCGCCAAGCTGGTCACACTGTCGAAGGGGGAAACCAACGCAACGGCCGCCACCTTTCGCTGCTTGGCAAGGTATACCGCCAATCCGCTGCCAAGGCTCCGGCCGAAAACGACGATGCAATTTGGGTCTACCTCTGGACTTTTTGCAATCGAGTCGTAGAGGAGAAGGCCATCACTCAAGAGCGCTCTTTCACTGGGCCTCCCTTGACTCAAACCGTAACCGCGATAGTTGACCAGGACCAGCGACCAGCCCGGGAACCGCCTCGCCTCACCTAGCATCCACGAGACCTCCTCCGCGTTACCACCGAAGTAGAGAAGCGCCGGCGCCCTCCCTTCCGCCTCCGCCTTGAGAAACCAGCCGTGGAGAAGGGCGCCATCCTCGGTCCAGAGAGTCAGTTCTTCGGCGTTAGGATAACCCTGGGTAATGAAACGCGCTTCGCTCTCCTTCAGGGGCTGAGGGTAGAAGAGGAGATAGTCCTGCAGAAAATAGAGAAGACCTGTGACACTGAGCCAAACGAGAAAGCCAAACGTTGCATAGGTTAAGAACATGCGCGGAGGCGTCAATGCCTAGGTCCTTTCGAGTTTAGCAACGGACCGACTCGCTTGGTGCCGAAAAGAAAACCCGTGTAATCCGCATCGATGTGGGCGCATCAGTGAAGCGCCATGCGCCATTACTCTGTTCAGGGTTTCTCCGGTCGAGCTCTGCGCAGGATGGTACATGACAAACCCTCCTTGGTGAGCGTCTCCCGGAGCGATCCGATAGGGCCGGTCGGCCGTGTGCCATGGGGAAATCAGGCGCGTGGGTAGTTCGTCATGAGTTGAGCGTGCCACAAACAACGCCTCGTCGGCCCTACGGCATGATATAGAATTTCGCCATGGAAAGGTCGCTTCGGTTCACGAATAAAGCAACACTGCTTCTCGCTCTTCGATCCACGAAGCCTCATCCGGCGCGGTCAATGCGTCCAGATCGGCAGGGGTTGCATTAGGATCGTCCACCCACTGACGCAGCAGTTCGCTGCCGTTGATAAGATCGATGGCGAAACGATCCTTTTCGTATTCATAGGGAAAGTCACGCCACAGGTTGTAATCGGGTCGCAGGCGGCGCAGCGCTTTGAATACGAGCGATTGCAGGCGCCAGGGCCGGAAAATATCGTGGCCATAGCTGCTATCTTCGACATGCACTTGTACGCCGGCACAGAGCGTCCCGGCGTGTTTGTGAAACGCGGGCTCGAACCAGCAGCGCCGCATCCGGCAACCCTGCAGCCAGTGCGGCGCCAACGATTGCATTTCTGACAGCAGCGCACGAGCATCCAGATTGGGGGCGCCGAATAACTCCAAGGGACGCGTCGTACCGCGGCCTTCGGACAGGGTTGTCCCTTCGAGCATGACGGTGCCGGCATAGCAACGCGCCATCCAGAGACTGGGTGCATTGGGGCTCGGATTAACCCAAGTTCGTTCACCCAGCGGCCAGCCATAACCCGGCCCCTGGGTGGGCAACCAGCCTTGCATCGGGATGACCCGATAATCCACATCCAACCGCAAGGTGTCGACAAACCACTTCGCCAACTCGCCCAAGGTGAGTCCGTGCCGCATGGGCAGATCCCCTGCACCGACGAAACTCTCCCAACCCGACCGCAAGCGCAGTCCTTCCACGGGGCGCCCCACCGGATTCGGTCGATCGAGCACCCATACGGCTTTGCCGCTCTTGGCGGCCTCTTCCAACACGTAGCGCAAGCTCGTAATAAACGTATAGATGCGACAGCCCAGGTCCTGCAGATCGACAAGCAGCACATCGAAACTGTCCATCACGGCCGCGGTCGGACGACGACCCTCACGGTACAAGCTGAATACCGGAATGCCGTGCACGGGATCGTGAAAGTCCGGCGATTCGATCATGTTGTCTTGTTTGTCACCGCGCAGCCCATGCTGTGGCCCAAAGACCGCAGTGATCTGGAGGTCCTTGAGCGCGACAAGCGCATCCAGCGAAGGCGCGAGATCATGAGTCACCGATGCCGGATGCGCCAGCAACGCCACTCTACGACCCGACAGTGGCTCGCGCAATGCGGACTCTTCCAGCAGACGGTCAATACCGAACTTCATCAGACGCAACCCAGGATGACTCGATCACCTGCATCGGTCTTGTGGCGACTCGTTATTCTTCAGGCACCTGGCCCCTCGATGGGCTTTCACCAAATGCTATCGGCTCCATCGCATAAGCTCCTCTGCCGCCGCCCTCGGTTTTTCCAAGACGCAGTACATCGCCATTTTTCACCGAGAAGCGGAACGGTGCGAGCCGCCGCCGACCAAGTCACCTCACAGGTCGCCGAAGTCGCCGGTATCCATCTCGCCGCTCGCGCCGTCAGCCGCATAGTCACCGGCGTCTTGATTCACGTCTACGTCAGACGACTGCCCACTATCAACACCGTCCCCATCGGAGCCGATTTCGTTACTAAGAAATTGCTGCGCGATCATACTACCGATGACGGTACCGGCGATCGTGCTCAAAAAGCTGCCCGCCATCAGTCCACCTAATCCTACGCCGCTGCCCATACGGCCGAACGTCTGCTCCATAGTGCCGGGCTGCCGTACTTCGCGCGCGTCGCCATACGCGCCAGCGCCTGCGGATCGGGCCCGCCCGGGGCCACCGCTGCTCGCTCCGCTTTCGGCACGCTTGCGCTTAATTGTTGCAGCGCCATCCGCCGCTGCTCCGGCGTGAGTCGCTCGAAGGCTTCGGCGTGTGCCTGCTCGATTGTTTCCGGCGGCGCAGTCTTGAGCAGGTAGCGGTAGCGGGCAATCGCCTGATCATCGGCGGGCTGCCCCTGCTGTGTCGCCTGTCCTTGCTTCGGCGCTTTATCGCTTCCGAGTATTCAATCTAAAATGCCCATCGTTTTAGCTCCTTCACATTTGTCGAGTTTACAGATTACCAAGAATGTCCTACCGACGCACCCAACACCCCACACCCCATGAGGCCAGCTGGCACAATGATGCCGATGAAAAACGGGGGAGTCCATCCCATCAGTCAAGCGGGACGCGCGAAAGCGCGGTTTTGGGTTATAGTCACCGTCCGGGGCGCACGCCCTTACTTTGTTCCGTTCGTTCTGCGATGAGGTCCCCTGACTCCAATGACTGATGTTTCGCGGTCCGTACTCCTGCGCTTCGACCCGGACGCCGACGATGCTGCCGGCGAGGTCAGGCTCCGCGCTCAGATCTCGGCACTGGTTCAGGCCGAGGGCCACCTCTGGGTTGCGTCCGACGAATCGAACAGCGTCGAGCGCTTCTCGATGACGAAGCCCGGCGTTTACGCGCAGCACCGAACTTTTCGCCTCGCCGATTACTTGGCGCTTCCGGGCAGCGAGGACGACGAGCATTCCTGGCACAGGTATCCGGATTTCTCCCCGCGCATAAAACGGCCAACTATTCGAGCGTTACGGCCCATTGCTACGCTGTCCTACGGACCTGCCTATGTCGACGAGGTCGGCATTCTGTGCGATCTTAACGCGCGCTATCTCGGGATGACGCCTCTCACGCTGGCGGAGTGGCTGGTGGGCGATCTCGAGCGCCGCGGCGCCTGCGCGCGAGAACGACATGATCGTGCCGCGTATCGCCGCGGGCGGGAGATCTTCGGATGACGGAGATTTCGCTCCCGCGCGATGCCGAAGTCGCACTCGTGTTGCAGGGGGGCGGTGCGCTGGGCGCCTACCAGGGGGGCGCATACGAGGCGATCGAGGGTTCGCACTACGCGCCCGAATGGCTCGTCGGTGTTTCCATCGGCGCCGTCAATGCGGCGCTCATCGCAGGCAATCGGCCCGAGCGTCGGGTGGCACGGCTGCGCCAATTCTGGGAGCTCGTCTCCTCGGGGATCCCGTTTCCGGCGCCGCGCCAACAACAGGCGCGCGAAGCCTTCAATCAAGCGAGCGCTGCGCTCGCCGCGACGCTCGGCGTCACGGGTTTCTATCTGCCACGCTTGCCCCCGGCGATGTTCTATCCGCCCGGCACGCCGCAGGCCGTTTCGCTGTACGACGCGGCGCCGTTACGCGATACGCTCGCGCGTTTGATCGACTTCGATCTGCTCAACGACGGCCGCACCCGCCTCTGTGTCGGCGCGGTGGACGTGCTCACCGGCAACTCGCATTATTTCGATAACCGCGACAAGCCTATCCAGGTCGAGCACATCCTTGCGAGCTGCGCGTTGCCACCGGCGTTCGCGCCGGTGGCCGTGGACGGCCGCTTCTATTGGGACAGCGGCATTGTGTCGAATACGCCGTTACAGCACGTCCTCGATATGCGGGATCGCCAGTCACTGCTCGTGTTTCAGGTGGATCTATTCTCTGCGCAAGGGCCACTGCCGCAGGACTTGGGGGAGGCGCTGCAACGTCAGAAGGACATTCTTTATTCGAGCCGCACGCGCTACGGCACGGCCAAGGTGGCCGAGGAGCAGCATCTACGCCGGGCAATGCGCGCGCTCGTCGCCAAGTTGCCTCCCGAGCTTGCCGGTGGGCCCGAAGCGCAGGTGCTCGCCGAGGCGAGGACCTGCGAGCGGCTCGACATCGTGCACCTCATCTACCGCCACAAGCCTTATGCGCTCGCATCGAAGGACTACGAGTTCTCCCGCGATTCCATCGAGGAGCACTGGCGCATCGGCGGCGAGGACATGCGCGATACGTGCGAGCACCCGGAATGGCTGCGCCGCCGCGAAGTCGACGACTGCGTGACCACTTACGATCTGTTTCGGCCGGCTGCCTGACGCCCTCGGTCATTCATCGCCAGGAGCTAGGAGCCTGTCGGACTTAGGTTGAACACCAAAGCCATAACGTACGTGTTGAGCGCCAAAATCGAGGTTCGGGTGGTCATCAAGGCAATCGACTCCGTGAGTTGATGATGGACAGACTCTTCTC
>JBOIEG010001043.1:0-5517 GCA_050740915.1 Gammaproteobacteria bacterium
GTTGATCCTCTCCGGGCTCTACGCGCTTCTGCCCTTCGCCCTCCTCGCCGCGCGCTACAACCTCCAAGGCCTCCTGCTCCTCTCGGTGGCGATCTTCACCGTGAAATTCTGGACTTACCTCTGGCACGTCGCCAAATGGCTCGAGACCAACCTGATCGTTGCACTGTATCCCGATGGGCTCTCGTTTTTCGAGGCGACCTGGGAGTGGGTGGGCACCAACCTCTTAGCAAGCGATCATGCCATCAAGAGGCTCATCCTCAATTTCGCCCTGGGGCTCATGTACATCGTGCTACCTATGATCTTCTCATTCCTGATGGGGGCGGCGGGCGTGGGGGCGGTCTTGGGATTAACCGCTATCGTGACAGCGCTACGGCAACCGGTGCAGGCCGGAGGACGACAAGCTGCAGATACAGTTAAAGGATTCACCGAGAGCGCTGCGAGCAGGCGGCTTCGGTGATGAGTTCGTTAGCGGTACGGTTCGAGTCAAAATTTCGCGTTCGCCCCGGAAATCTTTTGCCACTTCTTCGCAATTTTCAAGTCTTCATGCGCGTCAATGATTTTGTAATAGCTGTCATCGCCGCCGGCTCGGGCCCGATCCAGCTTAATCACGAGCGGGACGGCCACCCACACCACCAGCGCCAATGGCCCCACCAGCACGAATCCCAGCATGGCCCCTGCCATCCATACGAGCCGCAGCAACCAACGCCGGGCGCGCTGGCGCGCGTACCAAACGAGCGCGCAGATATCGAGCACGCTCAGCATCACACTGTCCAGGTGTTCCATGATTCGATCCTCACAACCTTAAGTAGCTCACTGCCATGGTTAAGGTTAGCACGCCGTCTAGAGCGCGCGCACGCGCTTTTTATCACCCAACCACAAAAAGGAGACCGGTATGCGTACACGCAATAGCCTCTTCTTTGCTCTGACCGCGATGGATCTTCTGATCCACCCACCCATCCTGCCGGAGGTACCCGTATGACTAGCCAAGCCCGTGATCGACACCACGTCACCCTCGCGAGCCCGCCCGCACCGCTTTGGGAAGCCCGGCGCGGGCAGATCGCAAACCTCTGGCTGTACGCCTACTGCGCGATCCTCTTCCCCTTCATTCTGCCGCTCGTCTATGCCGTCTGGCGGGCGGGCAATACCTTCTGGCACCGCTACGAGCTGCTGCCCGATCGGTTTCGGATCACGACCGGCCTGTACCGCCCGAAGATCCACACTGAGGAGGTCGACTTTAACACCGTGGAGAGCGTCCGGGTCGAGGGGTTTTGGCTCTACCGCCTCGTGAACCGGGGGAATGTGGTGCTCGTGCGAGCGGGCGGTCTCAACCCGGTGCGCATCGAAGGGATCAAGGACCCCGAGGGGATCAAGGCACTCATCGACGGGGCACTCGAGCGCTGGCGCCCTCTTTGTCGATAACGTGTGGCGCGCGTTCCGCCATGGGGATCACCGGCGGTTGGTCAATCGTTCGGCAGCGGTTACATACCGCGCTCACCGGGCGTCCGGCCGCACCCACGAGCTCGACCACGAATGGCCGTGTCCCGGTGCGCTCGCCGGAGGAACTCTTAGCCCAGCCGGCGCGTCTGGCGCGCCTCCAAGCCATCAAGGCATTGACGCGCGTGACCCCCGCCCATTTCGAGGTGCTCTACCGAAGCGCGCTCTCGAACTACGCGAGCTACGTGCAACAACTCCCCGCCTCGGAAGCGCATCACCATGCGGGGCTTGGGGGTTTGCTGGACCACGGGTTGGAGGCGGCGGTCTTCGCCTTGAAGCTCCGGCGTGGCCATCTTCTACCCTCCACCGCAAGACGCCCGAGGGCTTCAATATCCGGAATTACACGGTCGTCGGCGAACGCCGTACCCGCGAGCTCAAGGGAATCTTGGTGGAAGACCCAGAAAAAGCGCTGGGACCCGACCTCACGCTGCCTCCGCCGAACGTCCATGTGGTCTTGGTGGAAAGGAATGAGTGATGGGAAATGGCAAGGGAGATGGCGAAACTACCGTGGAGTGCGGTGGATATCGGTACAGGCTCTCGTATTTACCGAAACAAGGTCGATCTCGCTGATACGTTCCAATGACTGATCGGTTAAAGGAAGTAATGAACAGACGATCTTCTAACGGGCGACCTGCAGCAGGGTACGTATTCGAATCACAAAATGGTGGTCCTCGCGGCTATACCGCTCAAAGGTATACGAAAGGCGATAGACCATGCGGGACTGAATGATTCCGATGTGGTTAAAGAGAAAGGTGGTAAGGTCACTATCCATACTTTACGGCATATACCCGCGCGGGGACAATCAGGGCTACCTTGCTTGACCCCTCACTGTCCCCTGCTTATGAAACGCTCTACATACTCCATATACTCCGTCCACGCATTCTTGGTCAACAAGGAGCTGATATTTACTACCCTCAATCCGCACTACTGCAGGGCGTGGTTGAATGAAAGTACGGGACAAGCTGAAGGAATAGGCGCCAGCGTTCAACATTACCACAAGAGATTCATTCACCGGCCGCTCAGCGAGCATTGGGCCGCTCAAGATGTCATCCTCCATGCATAATGGGCCGCAAAGTCGAAAACGGTCTTGCTCCAGCGTCCTCTCAAAAACCCACTGGTGTTCGTAGAAAGCTGCCATAACATTGTGATTGGTGCCGCTGTCGACTACCACAATTGTCGGCTCGCCGAGGCGTTTCTTTGATGCCAACACACGGGATACAATCGCAAAAGAAGAGGAACAGATCCAACGACCGGGCTCAATTAGCAGCGGCGGACGGATCGGATATCGCCAGCGTTTCTTAAGTGCAGTGAAGAAGGATATCGGATCAAAGAGTTGCGAGTGTAAAGGTCTATGATGCTGGTAAGGATAGCCGCCTCCTAAATCTAACCAAACGTCTTTGTCAAGATCGATTTTGCCCCACAGTTCTTGAGCGAAATCAATGATGCGGAAGTAGCGCTCGAGCGGGTCGGTCTGCGTTCCCAAGTGAAAATGGATACAGACTAACTGCAGTGATGAACAGCTTCTGATTATGCGTATAGCTTCTTGAAACTCCCCGGTATAAACCTAGAGACCGAATCGAGAGGAATTGCCGTTTTGCTTGTCCGGACATATACGAAGCCCTACTCGAACAGGAACACCCTCCTGAGGGGCAACTTCCATGAGCGTTGCCAATTCTTCAATACTGTCAATATTGATCGTAAACAGTCGAGAGGCTGCCAGCTCTTTCAACGTTTCTCTCGGCTTCAGTGGTCCATTAAAGATCACTTGTGTCGGATTAAAGCCGGCACGAAGCGCGAGTTGGTACTCCCAAAGTGAAACAACCTCGACCCATGCTCCCCAGTTCTTCAAATCCTCAACTAGTGAAAGGAACGGGTTAGTCTTCAGTGAATACGCTATCTCACCTTGGCCCCACATTCTAAGACCGGCGCTGATCTGATTGTACGCTTGCCATAGATATTCCGGAAAATAGAGATACAGGGGGGTACCCAAGTTCTGTACAGCCGCATGAACAGTCGGCCAGTGAGGCCAGCCATTGGTGTTTTGCGCCATGAGTCCGCTCCAGCTCCGTGCCGATCTGTTACTTCGTAAGAAACTGATGAGGTGAAGAACCACGCCAGAGCGGCTGTTTTTTCTCAGCCGAATACGTACCTGACGCACCCTGGGATTCTCTCACGGTTTTAGCTGGCTGACGAAACGTTTGGGCCATCGAAAGAGGACCTGATTGAGGTAATCGATAGATCAGTGTGCCGATCGGTGGACCTGGAATATATGTACTGTTAACCGATCTTGTAAGACTGATATATGCCTCAAGTAACAACTGTCCGTAAGCACCCGTAGCCCCGATCCAATTAGGGAACCGCATGTTTGCTTCAAACAGCCAAACTGCTCCATCAGCGGCCAGACGATACTCAATCTCGACCACGGATAAGTCTGGAAGGGTCCTAGCGATCTTCTCAATGTCTACCCGAAGTACCGATGTGTCCTCGATCTCAGCCACAACCGTCGTTCCGAGTTTCGTAGTTGCTATCTTCCGTATTCCAATTGAGGAAAGCAGCACTCCGCCTCGTCCAACAACGATTAGAATGGAATGTTCCTCACCCGCTACAAATGTTTCAAGATAAAGGCCCCCTGAAGCACCTTGATTTGCAGGATTTTCTAGAATAGTTCTGCGCGTAGCCAATACTTCATTACGGTCCACGCATTTCACTCCGCCCTTTCGCATTCCCTTCACCATCACTGGATATGAGCTGTTTTTGTCCCATCGGCGCAGATCTCTTTCGTCTCGAAACGCCCATCGAGTTGGCGTAAGGCCAAACAAGGAGAGCCAATTCTGAATAGCCCACTTGTCAAATAGTCTATGTCTGCTTACGGCTACAGCCATCGGACATAAGGGGAGCATGGAGCCCCAGACGTCAAGACTCCGCGCGATCGCGGATAGATGCGCATCGGAGGCAGGCAGAAGCAGACTTATGTGTAAATGACGGCACAGCGTCAAGAGCGCTTCCATGTGAGCCGCTTCTCCAGTGCTAGGGTGGGGAAGGAAGTATATAAGGAAGTATATTTGGACACCAATCTCTTCAAGGACGCGTATAGCGGTTCGGGAGTCATCCGCTAGAAACAGTTCGTTGCCGAATCGAGGTCCTAGAAGTCCCAACAATTGGTAACCCGGTAGGTCCTCAAAGGGATTAACACCAACCAACAGGATTGGATTTGGATATGAATGGCCCAAATCAGGCCAATGTTGGGCTATCAATGGTCGTCTCACTGAGGTACATGTCACTTGAAGAGCGGTGTTGGCCAAGGGAAATTCACGTGTTTTTGAACGCGCTTGAAAGCCTTATCCAATCGCTTTGTATGGGAGACGAAAGCGATGGGCAGATTCCAGAGCCACTTGTCCAGGTGGGGGATCTCCTGGAACAACGCCCGAAGTGCGTCAACATGGCCTTTCGTCGTGCTCGCAGGTTCAGTTAGAAGAGAGCACATTGCTTGCACGAAAAAGGCCTGTAGCAACCGCGCCCGCAATCCGCTTTCTCCTAATTGAGCAATGTGCGACTTGAGCCGACGCGAGTAATCCATAGATTTCCCTGACGCAATTGAAAGAAGTTCTGACACTAGGATCTGCTCGTGCGCTACTGGAGAGCCAACTCGCTCGGCCTCACTAGAGCCAAATCGCTTAGCCGCCTCAAAATCTTTATGCGCTTCTGGCAACCTATTGCAGATCAAATCATATCGACACTTTTCGAGTAGCAGAGACGTATTAGATACGGTGGCTAGTGAGTGGAGGTGACGTTCTGCATCCTCGATTTTGTTTGCGGCTAAGGCACGAGCCGCCATAATGACTGTAAATCTATCCCCTATGGTCTTCATATTTAGTCTTTCGGCGGCCTTGCGTAAGCTCATAGGTTAGGTACTTAAGGCCCACCGAAAACGGGTTCTAAGCCCAGTTGCAGGCGTCCGGTTTGGGTGTCGCGTGCGGGGTGTGCGCGCTGAGCGTTAGCGCCGAGAAACGCGATAGCTTGGTC
>JBOIEG010001044.1:0-21295 GCA_050740915.1 Gammaproteobacteria bacterium
CCCCTGACATTGCCAATCTTTGGAGAAGCGGCATTATCACTATCAGCGGTACGGGGCATGCGGTCCACTGGGAGGAGGCCGATCGCTTTGTGCGTTTGCTCGAGGATTTCATTCGTGACCTGGATTAGATTCGTTCGGCTCTTAGCGTGATTAGGGTATGGGGTACCCTCTCCCCTCTCAACACCGACCCAAAGCCCTGATGGTGTGTGGCGTGTAGCCACCAAGTGGCGATCGCGGGTTTCATGAAACGAGCGAACGTCACATCCACGACACCTTTGAGGCTGACTTCCTCGACCGGAACCGGCTTACCCGGTGGATCCATGCGCTTGACTAGGGCGAGATGCTGCACGGCGAGGTGCCCCGCTAACCACGCGGCCAGGCTGTCGGAGGTGATGTCCCAACCGCTCGTGATCTCAGAGCTTTGCGTCACCATGTCGTAAGGGAACCAAACGGGAACTTTCCCGGCTTTGGCCTGACGATGCAGTTCCTCCTCGCTCGCACCCGGCACCAGTTCCGGGCTAAGATCCATAAGCAGGAGGCCGTATTGCTCCATCGCCTTCAGCGCCATGCGATGAGCGCAAGGGTCGGAAAACCCAAGCTGCCGTTGCTGCTCGCGTACCGTGTCGGCGAACGCTCCCCCACCCGGCACGATCACGAGCTTTCCTTTTCCGTGCTCGGTCAATACCCGTAGCCACCGCGCTAAGTCATCGCGGCCCAACAGGCTGCCGCCGATTTTAACCACCCACATAAGAGAGGTTCTGACTTTGCATGAGCTTCAGCAGGGCGGCGGCTTTGTCCAGGGTTTCCTGATATTCGGCCTCCTCGTCGGAGTCGGCGACAATGCCGCCGCCGGCCCAGGCATGAATAAGGCCATCGCAATAGACCAGGGTTCGGATGGCAATGTTGGTATCCATTCGCCCGTCAAAGCCGATATAACCGATCGAGCCGCAATAGGTGCTGCGCCGGTGAGGCTCCAGCTCCTCAATGATTTCCATGGCTCTCAGTTTAGGCGCGCCGGTGACGGAACCCCCGGGAAAACATCCGGCGAGCAAATCAAGAGCGTGTTTCCCAACGCCCAAGCGGCCCGTTACGGTGCTGACCAGATGGTGCACGGTGGCATAGCTTTCCAGCGCGAAAAGCTTCGGCACCTTGACCGAGCCGATGGCGCAGGTTTTACTCAGATCGTTGCGCAGCAGATCGACGATCATCAGGTTCTCTGCCCGGTCCTTGGCGCTGTGGCGCAATTCTTCCATGAGCGCTCGATCGCGGCCGTGGTCAGCCGCCCTCGGCCGGGTACCTTTGATCGGTTTGGTCTCGACGAGACCCTTGTTGACATGCAGAAATCGTTCGGGCGAAGAGCTCAGAACCGCCCCCCGAGGAGTGCGCAAAAAAGCCGAGAAAGGCGCCGGATTAAGGGAGCGCAACTGCCGGTAAGCTAACCAGGCGTCCCCCCGCGCACGCGCTGAAAACCTCTGTGCGAGATTGACCTGATAGCAGTCTCCCTCCCGGATATAGCGCTTTATGCGCCGAAAGGCATCGCCATAGGCCGCCCGGTCGAAATTGCAGTTGATCGGGGACAAGATGTCAAACGGCGCACGCAGGACGCTGGTTCGCGCCTTATGGGAGCGCTCGAGAAGCGCGTCCCACTCATCGAACGTGCGTGCATCGCGCCCTTGGCCACAGAGCCAGGCGCGCCTGGTCTGATGGTCCACGACCAGAGCCCAATCATACAAACCGAAAGCCATTTCCGGCATGGCGATATCTTGCTCGGCCAGGCTCGGCATCCGTTCCAGCCGCCGCCCCAAATCATAGGCGAAATACCCGATGGCACCCCCGGCGAAAGGCAATCTGAGATCCGATTCGTTCGCTGAACCCAGATACTGCTTGAGCAAGCCAATCGAATCACCCTCACACACCCATTGGCCATCCCGAGTGCCTATCTCGGTATACAAACCCTGAGTGGACAGCGTAACAAAGGGATCCGAAGCTATGATGTCGTAGCGTCCACGCAGATCCCGGGGGCGTCCGCTGTCCAGAAAAACGCACCAGGGGTCACTGGCGAAAGCCTCGAACTGCGACCCGCTCTCGGCCAAATAAGGTACTTCTGTAATACGCGTGCGGTTCACGAGGATTTAACACATTTCGATAAATTGCTTCCCTGCAATTTATCTAGTCGCAAAGCAAAAAGCACGGTTTTTGCCTTGCTACATGGGTCAATCACTTAAAGCGTGATTGACCCATGTCCTCACGTCCCTGTGAGGGCGGGCACTCCGAATGAACCGAAATGCCCTTAAGTAGGTGGGCGAGGGCGGTGGCCGGTGCGCAAACCGCAGCCATCTCTCGCAACGGGTCTGATCCATCCATCAATTCGCTGAAGTCGATATAACGACGACCCAACTGCCTCGCGAGATCAACCACAATAAACCGACCGACCCCGGCCCCGATTAGCGGGGCGCTGTCAAGACAGTCATGCCTAGAGAGGACGCGTTCCAAAGAGCGGCGGATCGTGTGCGTTTGGACGCCCGCGAGGTACTGCGCCAGCGCCCGCCAGCGCGGCCATTCGCCCTCTGCCATATCCCTGCCTAGCATTCTCCCTAAACGCCGCCCGCAATCCAACGGGCATCGCCCGGATTTATCGGCTGTTTCCGCCCATTCTGGGTACTCGCGCAAACTACCGTTTATTACGTGGACATCCGCCATGCTGGCAAAATGCTCCGCCATCATAGTCTGCCAATCACCGTAAAAGGGTGCCCAACGCGCCACCGCCATGACCGGCGTTCGCACCACGCCGGTGTACAAAAGCTCCCCGCACTGTAGGCGCTCCGCATCGGAATATCCTTGATAGCGCACTTGGTTATGGCGCAATACCAAGATATCGGTAGTCGTACTCCCGATATCGATCAACATACCATCGGCACAACGGGTAGCGGTAAAGGTAGCGCTCGCATGCCAGTTGGCCGATGCGATGGCGGCGCTGTATTGGGCCGCCGCGTCGGCACCTATCAAGCCCTGAGAGCCTGCGTAAAACCAGACTCCGTTGGCGTTGTAATGGCTAAGAAAATACGAGGTTAGCGTGCGAACCCCTTGTTCCCTATCGGAGAAGATATCCGACAACTCTCCGGTCATGGTCACCGCGTGGAACGCCGCCGCGACGGGTAGCCTTGCATGAACCTCGCTTAAGGCCTTATCCAAGTGCGGCAGACCCTTCCAGAGCGGGCTCGGTAATTGAAGCACGGCCTGTAGCACACCCGCTCCATCGACCACCGCGACCTTAAGCTGGGCCCCACCGATGTCCCAGCCATAATAAAGCGCACTTGGCATGCGCTTATGTTAACGCGACAAGACGACTGCCGAGAGCACGTACGTCGTACGCCAGCGGTTTACCGTCTATCAGAAGCTCAAGCAGCAATGCCCCGGGGTTGATCGCCATGCAGTTCCGCAGCCCCGCATAGGCGGTGGTTAAGCGGGGGTTTATCTCCATTACCACCGGCCCCCGCGTGGTAAAAACCAGATCGATGCCCACATAACCACCAAGACCCGGCAAAATTCGGGCGACCTGCTCAATTATCGGTTTAACTTGGTCTTGGTCTTGCGAGCCAGCCAAGGCGTTTACCGCAATGCCTGTGCAATGCAGTTCGCCGTCTATCAATTCCACCATCTGGCGGTTGCAGGCCAGCAGCCATGCTGAGCCCTCATGACAGAAAACCGATGCGCTGGCCGCGATCCCAGGCAAATAGGGCTGCACGATCTGGTTCTCCTCGGCGCACGGCAACCAAGATCGCAAGCTACCTAGGGTGGCGAAATGGTAGGTGTGCTCGCAACCGGCTCCGTCGTCCGGTTTTATCACCCAGCCATCTCTCGCAGACGGTATGGGATCTCTCACCGTTACCGTGGTTACCGTGGAGATCCCGTGGCTAGCGAGCAATTCCGCCGTCTCGATCTTGCTGGCGGCGATGCGGATCGCCTCTGGCGCACTTCCCAAGAGCAACTTGCCGTTCGCCAATACCAAGCGACTGAGCCGTTCCAGAACGCCGCCTGTCTCGGGCGCGATCGGCAACACGGCATCGCATTGGCGAACGCACTCCTCCCATCGGCTCCAGATCGACTCCGTCGCGGTCACCGGGATAACCCGAGCGGGCAAATCCAAGGGCGCCATACGGCGATCGCGGGTGAGGCTTAGATCGACACGTCCCGTGTCAACAAGATCCTGGAGCACACGAGTCAACATTAAATCCCCTTCATGTGCCAGTCCCCCCGCTAACGGGGCCCCACCGAGCCCACCCCCCGTGATAAACTCGCAAACAAAAACCCGCAAGGGAGCCGCTGTGTTACTCATTCCCGTATTGGATATGATGGGAGGGCAGGTTGTTGCCGCCCACGGCGGAGAGCGTGACCGCTACTCCCCGCTCGGTTCACCGCTTTGCCCAAGCAGCGACCCAAGGGAAATCCTGAAGGCACTCCTTACGCTGTCACCTTTTAGCACGATTTACATCGCAGATCTGGATGCCATTCGCGGATGCGGCGAACAATTTCAGGCGATCGCGCGCTTGACGGCTCCTTACCAACAGCTTCGGTTTTGGGTGGACGCCGGGATATCAAACACTGCAGAAATGCAGCGTTGGGCGACGCTCACAAACATCACCTTAGTCATCGGTAGTGAAAACCAGAGGTCGTTGCGCGCCGCGGCGTTGTTGCTCAAGCACACGCGAGCGCCGATCTTATCCCTCGATTTCCGCAACGGACAGTTTTTAGGCCCGCATGAGCTGTTAAACCAACCGTGGCTTTGGCCCCCTCGCGTGATCGCGATGAGCCTACACCGCGTAGGAAGCGGCCACGGTCCTGACCTTGAGTGCCTGGAAGCCTTGCGCCGAACCGCACCTCGG
This sequence comes from Gammaproteobacteria bacterium, assembly GCA_050740915.1. Lineage (GTDB taxonomy): Bacteria > Pseudomonadota > Gammaproteobacteria > JBOHHR01 > JBOHHR01 > JBOHHR01. Next base: position 4,884 of record JBOIEG010001044.1, read on the forward strand.
CAGCAAATATTCGCCGCCGGTGGGATCCGTGATCACCAGGACTTACTCGCATTGCAAAAACTCGGGGTTCAGGGCGCTTTGTGCGCTACCGCCTTACATCAAGAACGGCTGGCGTCAATCGAGCTGCAAGCGCTCTTAGACGGCCGCCCTTAAAACAGTTGCCCCGGTATGCGCGGGGCAACTTATCCTCCAGTTCTCGTCCCTTGGCGATAGTCTACTTGTGCGCCGCGAACGGATGCTCGGCCGTATTTTTCTTGCTCACCACGTCGCGCGCCCTGGGCTCACGCTTAACAGCACGCTTAATGGACTCTTTCACGGCCTCATAGTTGAAATCTTGGATTTTGTTGTTGTCCTCGGCCTCCCAGTGGATAAAAACGCCCACGCAGATGAAGACATCGTCCGCCTCATCGGCCGGAATGGTCCCGTCTTCCACGCAGTCCATGACCGCCATGCCGACCGCTCGTTGGGCAGGACCGAACATTTGAACGGCCTGCTTCGCCGCTTTGATCGTGACCTTGTTGAACAGAATGGTGTTGGGTTTACACGCCAGATTCGGAGCCACCAAGGCGAGCAGGGTGCTAAACCCGTCTTTGTTATTGGTCAAGGCGTTACAGAAAGCCGTCTCCGCCGCGCTGCCCCGAGGACCCATGATGAGGTCGATGTGGGCAACTTCATTACCTTCTCCCTTAAGCGATTCGCCTACTAAAACTCTGTCAATGACTGCCATTGATGTTCCTCCTACTGGTTTTTCGGTTGTTTGTTGTCCGACAAGTGCTTTAAATATTGACATCGCTTGTCACCTTATTTCTATCCCACGGGGATCTCCGTCATCCGATAGAGATGTTCCCCTTATGTTCATGCATTGCAACGCCGTTGCAACGTTTGCCGATTAGGAGGTCTTCCAGATGCAGAGCCATCAAGCTCGCGACGGTGAGGTCCGCGCTGGTCCCCGGGTTTAAGCCCTCCCGTTTCAGTTCATTATCATAGGGTCGCAATAGCTCTACTGCGGCCAGCGGATTTTCGCATGCTTTAAAACGTGTTTCCACTATTTGTGCAGTTTCTCTCGCGCGCTCCGCGGTTCTCGGGCCGAATTTGCGCCGGATATGGGTATCTGGGATGGTCGCCATAAAACCCAGGAAACAGCCCACTGTTGCCCATACCAAGGCGTTCGGATACGGATCCCAGCGTTTTAAGCAGCGCTTTAGCTCCGGTACCCCGGTATCAAAAACATCCCGGAACCCATGGGCATATTGATACGCGATGCGATCCCATGCTTGTGCCGCACGCATGGCCTCCAGCAAACTGACGGTCGGGTTTTGGCCTACATCGTGGCGCCTGACCCGTCCGATGCCCGCCGGCGCCGCTAAGCGGATCGCCTCAAACGCCAGCCTGGCATCGTTTTGGTCGAGCCCCCGCAAAACGACATTCAGGCGCTGAGGCAGCTCTTGCGCTTTGGTTTCGATAAAAACCGCGCTAACCAGCGGAGCAGAAAGCAGAATGATACCCAAGTTGGTATTGCAACCCACACGCGCCAGGGTGGCCTCAACACAATCGAGAACACGCGCTCCCACAGTCAGTCCAGGACGCGCCAAGATCGGCGCGATGGCGTCCGCGCTCTCGATAAAGTCCTCCGCCCTCATCCCATGACCCGGTGAGTGAACGCTAACGTTACCGGGTTTCAGCGCTTCCACGTCCAAGCGGCAGCAGCGCCCGATGATTCTTGCGATCGCAGGGCCGAGATCGAGATGGGTCACTCCGGTCGCCTCTTGACAGATTGCCATTTGGGGTGTTAGACGTTTATGACCCCGTCAGGATACGGTTCTCGCTGGAAGCAGACGACGCTCACATAGGATTCATAGAGATGTTGATCTCTGACAAATACGAGGTGCGCGGCCAACTCGGCCAGGGTAGCATGGGCGTGGTCTATAAAGTCTGCCACACCGCCCTCGGCACCACCTCGGCACTCAAGGTACTGTCGACCCATCTGACGGGGAACCCCGACATTGTGAAGCGCTTTTACCGCGAGGCACGGGTCATGGCGCGGCTCACACATCCTAACATCGTGCGGGTGGTAGATGTCCAGCACGATGGTGCGCTTGACTTCCACTACTTCGTCATGGAATACGTCGAGGGCCTCACCCTACGGCAGTATCTGCGGGAGCAGGGTGCTTTGCCTCTTCGAGCGGTCCTTGATATCGCGCGCCAAGTCGCCCGCGCTTTGGATTACGCCCACAGTTATAACCCAGCCGTGATTCATCGGGACATTAAACCGAGCAATATCATAATCGAAAATGATTTGGGGCGGGTAGTGGTGACCGATTTTGGTATTGCTAAGGAAATGGATCAGACCGAGGCCACGAAGGTGGGGACGCTGTTGGGAACGCTCAAGTACTGTGCGCCAGAACAGCTCCGCTGTGAGTCGCTGGACGGTAGCGCCGACATCTATGCCCTGGGCATGGTCATGCACGAGCTGTATACGGGGGCACATCTTTTTTCCGGCCTAGATGAGCAACAAATCGTCGGTAAGCTGCTGCATACCGACGAATACGAGTTGTCGTTCAAGGAACCGACACCCCCGGAGTTTGCCGTGCTCGTGCGGCGGTCCCTTGCGAAGGCACCGGCGCAGCGCTACCGACGGATGGCCGATCTGCTGAGCGATCTTGAGGCTTGCTCGTCGATTGGGGATGAAATCACACCGTATGTCGTCCCGCTGGCGCCCACCAAGAGCTCGCCGCCTGACCCGGTAAACGCCGACATTACCGACGTTACCGAGATCGAAAGACAGATCCAAGAGCTTGCTGAAGAGCGAGAGCGGCGTCTCACCGTGCAGTTGCAGGGTGACGCTCGGGAGAACCGAGAGAAAGCGGTCCGTGAAGGCGCAGAACAGCTTGCCGCAAACCTGTTCGAAGAAGCTCGTGCGCGCGAAGAGGCCGCAGTCGAGCATGTGCGCCAACGTCAGTTTTCTCTCGCACGGGAAGCCTATCAGGAGGCTGCCCGACTCTTTGCACAGGCCTGCGAGCAAGCGATCACCAGAGCCCTGATGCAGCGTGCTGAGGAAGAAGCGAAAGCAGTGCAAAATCAGGTCAAGAGCGCGCGTGAGGAAGCCATCAAGGAGACGGCCGAAGAGCTTGCGCCGCAAACGTTCGGGGAGGCGATACGCAATGAGCGAGCGGCCGAAACGGCGCTTGGGCAGGAGGAGTTCACGCAAGCACGTGAGCTCTACCAGGTAGCGAATCGCCAATTTGAGCTCGCGCGAAAACACGCTAACAGTCAGCGCCAACATCGACAAGCACTGGTAATGCAGGAGCGGGCCACGGAGGCGCAGCAGGAGGCGGAGGCGAGGGGGGCGCACCTCGGGCAGCCTGAGTATCGACAGGCCCAGGAGGCATGGGGCCAAGGCAATGCGCGCTTCGAGACACAAGCCTTCGAAGAGGCAGCGGAGGCCTATACGCGGGCACGTGACGGATACCAACAAGCGGGGCAAGGGGCTGAGCGGCAGGTGGCGCGAGAAGCAGCCGAGGCGACCAAAGAAGTTGCGCTCGTGGCCCAGCGAGAAACACGGCAAGGAGGAGGCGCAGAGTTTGCCGCCGATCGTCACGCTGAGGCTACGGCGACTCTGCGCGACGCGGAGCAAGCGCTTACCCAGCAAGATTACGGCGAGGCGCAGACGGATCTTGAAAGAAGTATGGGACTGCTTCGACAAATTGAGTTAAACGCGCTCGCCGATCGGCAACGAGAGCAGGCGAAACGGGCGCGAGCGCATGTCCAGACACTGCAGCAAAAAGCCTCACGCACTAAGGCGGGGGGGCAGTCCCAAAGGCAGGTCGAACGGATGTTGTTGCAAGCGCATCGCTTGTTTCAGGAGGGAAGCTATCCCCAAGCGCGAGAGAAGTTCGAACAAGCGGCTGTCCTGCTGAGCTCGCGGCTGCATATTTTGGGTGCGCTTCGCCATGAGCTCATCACGCGTCCGTTCATGCGCTACTCCGTGCCGCTGCTCGTTTTGTTTGCCGTCGCTGCGCTAGTCTATGTGATGCAATCCGATCGCCCGCCGAGCAGCGATTCAGCGCCACCCTCAGTCAGTGCCTGGACGCCCGAGCAGGAAGGCGCGCTCGTGAGTGCGCCCGGGCGCACTCAAACCTTTGCCATTCAGGCGCAGGGCGGTCCACAGGCAGGTCCGCTGCGTTATACGTGGTTTCTTAACGAGGAGAAGCAGGCAGAAGGTCCGCAATGGACCTATCGGCCAGAGGTGTGGGAAACCGGGGAAGAGCCTAAACAGGTAAGAGTGGTCGTAACCGATCGGGACAACCGGGCGGTCGAGAAGCGTTGGCAGATCCGGGTGGCGAGCGAGGGCTATGCGCCGAGGATCGATGAAGCCTCGCCGTCTAGCGATTCGTTGGAGGTAATAGCCGGTGGGGTGCAAAAATTTTCTGTACGAGCGTCCGATCCGGATCCGAGAGATCCCCTCGCTCTGGTCTGGTCTTTGGATGGCGGCCGGGTGGCTGCGGGTGAGCGGTGGGAGTTTAAGGCGCCCGCAACCGAGAGCTCGCACCGCGTGACTGTGGAGGTGAAGGACCAGGCCGGCTCAGTCGACCAGCGGAGTTGGCAGGTGCGTGTCAAGGCTGCTCCAGCCTCCTCGGCACGGCTGACGATTGCACAGCTAAGTCCCGCGGTCGAACCCGAGCAGGAGATCATCATCGGTGTCGGACAGAGACAGATTTTTACCATCAAGGGCGAGAGCCCTGAGCAGCGTGCGCTGTCTTATTCCTGGTTTCTCGATGGAAAAAAGCGGGGTGAGGGGACGCAATTTGTTTATCGACCGCGTTCCAACGAGCTCGGGTTCGGGGTCAGAGAGCTCAGAGCGGTAGTTGCCGACGATCAAGGCCACTCGCGTGAAAAAATCTGGCGAGTGCGAGTCAGAGGGCTTGCTGGGACCCCCAAGATCATTGCAGCTTCCCCCCTACCAACGCAACTGAAAACCCTCACTGCCGGGGCGTTTCAACATTTCTCGGTAGAGGCCTCTGATCCAGACAGCAGTGACCAACTGACTTATGTGTGGTCGCTCGATGGGCGTGAGATGGCTCACGGAACGAGCCCGAGCTGGCAACTAAACGCACCGTACGCTGCGGGCCCGCATACCGTGGAAGTGAGGATCGTGGATAGAGCCGGCTTAGAGACGCAACGGGTATGGAAAATTGCTGCGCCAGCGTCAGGTGGCACGGTGCCTCAGCCCTCAGATCAAAGTGCGATCACACCGGTAGAACCCAGTGTGCCGGACAACATCGAGCAGGCTGCAAAGCCGCAAAGCAATACCGTGGTGAGAATCGAAAAGGCGATTTCTTCAATGACGGCGGTAAAACCAGGGGATAGGGTTGAATTCATCACTGAGTACTCGCTGACGCTCCCGGCCGGGACCCAGCATGCATTGGTGGAGGTGACGTGGGCGCTTGAAAAAAACGGCAGAAAGCTCGGTGAGGAAGGTGTCAATAGGAGAATGGCAAAGGCGGGCGAGCATGCCGCTTTCAATCAGTTTACCGTGCCAAAGTATATGAGATCCGGTCGCTACGCCGTCGAACATAAGGTGCAAGTGGCTGACGGTTACGATATAGCCCGCTCGTATTTTTCCGTGGTGCTAAACTGATGCGTAACACGGCCTAACATCCCGTAATCAGAGGTTCACCTCGTTCTGCTGCTACGCCCAGTGGCGTTTTCACACCATCTAGCGCGCTCGCCGACGCCAGTTGCGAGAGAAAGCGATCGGCCAGGCGCTCGGCGATGCGAAAGCGGCAGACCTGCTGCAAGCCACACCACGCCGGTATGCTATTGACCTCCGTTACCAGATAGCGGCCTTGCCTATCGCGCAATAAATCCACCCCCGCATAATCAATGTCCAGTGCCCGCGCGGCGGCCTCCGCAAGCCGCACAAGCCCAGAATCGAGTGGCACCGCCTCGCAAATACCGCCGCGAGCGCGATTGGTTACCCAATGGCGACTACGCCGGATCATCGCGGCCTGGGCACGTCCGCCGATGATAAATACCCGCCAATCCCGGCAGTCCGCGCCCGGCTCCGGCGACACGAAGCGTTGCAGGTAATACACCCCTCCATAGCAGCTTGCATCCGGGAGGTCCTGCGACTGCCGCACCAAGGTAACTCCCTCACCTTGGGAGCCGAACAGTGGCTTCATCACCAACACCCGTTGCTGGCTCAATTCGCTTTCCAATACGGCGCGCGCATGCTGCTCGCATTCGCACACCCAGGTCTCGGGGGTCGGAATACCCACGTGCTTAAGCAAAAAGCTCGTCATTGCCTTGTCCACCGTGCGCTCTATGCTGCGGCCGTCGTTATAGACGATAACCCCCTCTGCGCGCAGGCAGTGCAATATGTCTAATCTGAGAATGACTTGCTCCAGCGTGCCTCCCGGCACCCCGCGTACAAAAACGCCAACGGGTAAGGACTCTCCGAACCCAGGTAGGATGATGCGCGCTGAGCGGCCGCCGAGATCAAAGCGACACTCCAGCAGCGAGAGAAAGCGCGTCTCAAACCCGCGGGCTCCGAAGACCTCGCGCAGCTCGCGGCCATGCCAACCGGGGTCGTCGGTGACGACGGCTACACGAGCCGACGCGTAAGAGCCGTCAGGCAAAGGATTTCTCTAGCAGCTCTTCGTTGAGAGCGCCAGCGTGAAAGGTGTGTCCCGTCTTGAGCGAAGTGACCGCCACCCGCGCCGGGCTAAACAGCATGGGATCGATCTTGTAGAAGTCGTACCCAACGTCCTTAAACACATCGGCGAAGGGTCTCCCATAATCTCGGGAGGCGCTGCTCGGCAGCCGCTCTGCCAAGTCCTGTGCCTCCAAATCATCGCTGTGCACGAACAAATGCGCCTCGCCCCCGAAGAGTATGGCGTCGTTGCTCCTGCCCATGGCGGTGATCAAATCCTGCGAAGTCGGGCAAACGGGCGCCGAGGCAAGGCCGTCAGCCACCTGATCGAGAGAAAACCCTAAGGCATGTATTTTGTGTAAGGCCACTTCAAGGCAACGGGCAACGACCTGCACACTGCCTGCCAGACTAGTCGTCGGGGTGAGGATTAGAGTCAGATGAGAGGGCTCGAGCCCACATTTGGCTGCCACGTTTTCGGCCACCTCCACCGGAGGGACCCGCGAGACTTCGAGCACTAAACAGGTGCTGTCGCTTTGGTCGCGATAGCCCAACTCCCGGAGCAAGTCCTCGTTGCTGCCCATGGCCCGCGCCGGACCGGAACCCAGGGCGTGAAACGAGCCCTTCCCTTCGCCGTGACTTAAGCTCCACCCCGCGTACTGGCTGCCCAAGCAAGCGATGACCGGATTAGCGGTATGCACGTCGATGTGCCAAATCCATCTTTGAAAACGGCCGGCGGCGCGAAAGCTCACCTTCCCTAATCCGCCTAAACAGATCTCCGCGATCCGCCGGCCGGCCTCCAGACCACCGAGGGAATCGATGCCCGCGTCGATCGCGCGGGTGCCGTTCGCAAGCTTTCGCACGCCAAGGCGCAGAGCAAGGACATCGTCCATCAATTGGCGCACGAGCGGTGCGCTCAATGCGTTCACGCTCGGCAACTGGTTAACAAAATCACTGCTTTCAGCAAATCTCACGTTCATCGTTATTGTCCTCGTTATTTATCGCGCTTGTTCCACCCGAGCCCAGCGCCGAAGCCACACGGCGTGCGCGCCGTAGGGCCAAACGCTTGGCGCTCCGAGAGCTGGCTGCCTGCCCAAGAACCGTGCAAATGGGCGCTCCGCTGCCAATCCAAGTCGCCGGCGGGGTGCGGTCGGCGCTCCAGCTAGGCCAATGCCAAGAGGCAGGAACCCAGGTGGGCTGTTCGGCATAACAAACAACCGCGGCGCGTGCGCCCAGGCGGGTTCCTTGTAGCGTCGCTGCTGGGGATCCTCCCACGCAACACCGCACATGCTGAATAAACAAAGATCCCTCGTGCTCGTGGAGCTCGAAGGTAGCTGGCGGCCGTGGATTGACCTCCAACACCCATGCCTGCGCTTCTTTGTCCACGATAACATCGATCCCGCACAATCCTTTTAATCCCACAGCCTTTGTTAGGAAGCCTACCGCACGGCGTAGCTCCCGGCGCACTGGGCCTGCCGGCTCCGAAAGGCTTACTGCTCCACCATAGCGAAACGGAGTGGCGTCGCCCCGGGCGCACCAGGTCTCGCTAAAGCCAATGATCTCAGCGCCCTCCCCATTTGCTAGAAACAACGCGGAAAGGCTACGCCCACTCACGTAGCGCTGCAAGTAATGTCCATTGGGAAGCGCGGCGCCTCGGGCATACCAGATGACATGCGTTCCGCCGCAACCGCCGCTGCCTTTCACCAGCAGCGGGGCCGTTTCCACGTTACCATCGGCAATCACTGCGGGGTAGGGTATGCCCAAGCGCTCGAGCAAGGGGAAGAAAAGCCTTGGGTCCTTGACTTTTTGCACCACCTCTGGCGGATTACCGTAGAAACGCCGCTGCGAGATGAGCGTCTCCAGAAGCTCCGGGTGCCCTTCAAAACCGCTCCCGACGACCAGATCCATCCTGTGATTGCTATCTACAGCTTGCAAAGCATCGAGCAGTGCAACGCGGTTAATGCCGCCCTCCGCTCTTGCCACGGCGCAAACGGACTGCGCGCAGTCACGTGTGTCGAGATCGGCAAAGAGATCAACGGCGTGTACGCTCACACCCCCCCGCCGCGCAGACTGCACCAGGGCCCGCGCCGATAGGGCCACCACCAAAAATGGGCTATCGCGCAAGGATGCTGCGCGCGACCTCAAACGCTTTAAGGTGGTCCAGGTAGACTGGCCCATCGCTTGCCGTCATCAGCTTAAACAGTTGGTAATGCACCTTGTACTTGACGTCCCCTATGGCCAAAGCCCCTAGGGATAGGGCCTTGGAGGGGGTCCCCTCCAAGACTTTGCCGTTGTCGCGCACTTCCACGCCTTCTATGCCCGGAGGCGGAACGGCGTTTGCGTCCGCAGCGACCAAGAGCCGTTTAGCCTTTTGTAATTGCAATGTGCTGAGCACCCGAACGCCGGCCTTGGCTACACCCACCACCACATCGGCCTCTGCCAAACACGCCTCAAGCGCGGCGTCGCTGCTGTTGTCGCCTCCCCGCATATTCGCTCCATAGCGGGCGTTGTATTCCCGCGCCATCTCTTCGCCGACCTCTATGCCGCGCCGGCTAACCAAGTGGACTTGTGCACCGGCGTTCGAGGCGAGGATCCCGGCGCAGATCCCGACCGGGCCGGTACCGCCTAAGATCTGGATGTTCTTAGCATTCAATCCCCCTTTCCCTAGCCGTCCGATGCAATGCTCGACGCAGGCCACCAGCGCAGCCGCCGTGGTGATCGCCCCGCTCGGATCGGCGAAAACCGAGACTTGAAACGGCGGTACCATGGCCGCTCTTGCCCGCTGCAACATATCCATGGCGAGACCGAAATCGCGCCCACCGATAAAGATCCCCGTGCGTTTTACTCCACTCGGTCCGCGCGAGAAAATCGTGTCCTGAGTCAAGGAGTGAATGTCCTCCAGGGACACATCGGAGTAGGGAATGACCCCGTCAAAATCCGCCTCGTACGCCATGTTGACGTCGAACGGACTCACGTTCTTGGTGGGATTGAACATGTGCAATAAGTAGGGATCTTTCATTTGTTTCCTTCTTAATCGGGTTTGGTTACGGGAAAAGGGCGGGGTCAAAGCTGGTGAAAAAATCCGTTGCGCTCAGGATTTCGCATTTCGGCGGTGCTCGGGATCTCACAAACTCTCAGCCCACGTGCCTCGCGCGCTGGTTCACTTGCACCCGCGCGCTTTCGTTGCGACCGCGGCACACCTTAAAACCCAGCCGTTTTGCGAGCGAAGAGGCTTCCTGGACCAGTTTGGCCGCCTTTGTCGCGCTCTCCACCACGGCAAACCCCGTCGGTCCCCAAGAGCTCTGCCCCACGCCCTCCACGTCCCTGGCCTTGAACCAATCGAGCGCCTGGGCCACAAGCGGACTGGTGTAGCGGCCTCCCTGGAACTCGGCGAAATAATCACCCACCACGGCCTGGATCGCCGCAATGGCGCGGCTAAAGCTGGACAGATCATGTTCGACCAAGGCCGGTAAAACCTGCATCAGCACCAAGCGGCATAAATAGCCTGAAATCTCGGGCGCCATCGGAGGTAGTTTCTCAAACGCGGCGCATTCCCCCTCGCCACTCAAGCCATCGCGCTCGCCGTCGAGGATCAGGATCACCCGCCACGCCTCGGGAAAAGACAGACGACAGATGATAGGCGGAACCTTGGTATGCCCTGCGCGGCCTCCATCGACCAGAAACCCACCCTGTTCGAAGGCCCCCAATCCGATCCCCGAACGCACACCGCGCTCGCTGATAACGGCGAGGGAGCCGAGATCGTCCTCCCGCCCGAACAGTCGGATCAGCGCCGCGCTGACGGCCAGAGCCAGCTGGGTTCCCGAGCCTAATCCGGCGTGTTCAGGGATCGCGGACTCGAGCTCGAGGTGCGCTCCGCATTCAAGCCGATAGGCCGAGAGCAATGATCGGGCAAAACGTAGCGCCCGTTTGTTAGAAGGTCCAACCGCCGTCAGCTCCGGGGCACGCCACACCGTCAACCGGGTCTCAACACCGCACAGCGCCAGACCCAGGCTGCCAAAAACTCTGCCCAGATCCCCATTCATGTCCAGGAAGCCCAAATGCAGGCGAGCCGGAGCGACCACAGAGACGCTTTCGGATTTATCACGCAATGCTGGCACCACCGCCCCCACAAAGGTTTCGAAATAGCGAGTTAGTATAACCCATCGCGCACGGCCGGAACTCTTGTGGATGCCCGCGCCGGCAAATAGCGCTACGACGGTGGTCAGCGCGGAACGATGCCGCGCCCATTGGGGCACGCGAGTTAGCCCGCGTAGAACAGCAATTCGCCGCGATTGAGCTCCACGCCATCCCCGCTATAGCGGCGATAGCGGCCGCAGAGTTGTGCCTCCACCACCTTCAGGCCCAAACCCAAAAGATGAAGGAGATAGAATCGCAGGTAGAGCGGGTGGTAGGTGCACGCGTAGGTGAAGGTCGGCAACACTGCGGCGTCGTGCATGGAGACGATGGAGCCGCGCTTCATTCCGGCACCTGTGCGGATCCCCAGTTGCCCTAAGACGATGATGGTGCCGGCCCGCATGTTTACCCCGGCGAAATCACCGCTGTCTCCTCCGATGGCGATCAAACCCCCGCGCATGGCGTTTCCGGCCTCGTTGCCCACATTTCCGGTGACGATGATCTCCCCCTCCCGCATGCCCACAAGGCTACCGCGGTAGGCGGAGCCTAGCATGTGGCCGGCGTTACCTTCGATGAGGATCCGCCCGCCTTTCATCTCTGGCCCCACCCAATCGCCGGCGTCTGCATGAACCCGGATCTCCCCGCCCGAGATCCCCGCCCCCAAATGGCTTCCCACCGGACCCTCGATCTCGATCCGGCCGTGGGTCATACCGGCGCCGATGTGCTTGATCCGTTTGAGATCACCTTCGATGCGGATCTCCGGATCGCCGTTGCCGCTCACATTGAAGAAATCGCCCAGGGCGGCCTTTTCGTTTCCGTGGTACACAAGGAGCTTAGCGACCTCGGCGCTCGGGAGTCCTTGCACCCGGTCCGGGCAAAGCACCTCAGCTTCTAAGGGTACTTCGGGGGAGGTGTGTAGCGAAACGTGAAGGCTCATGCGGCAACCGGTCGGTCTTGCGCGAGGCGATGGAGCTCGATCTTAAACTGCCCCAGGTTGCCGCCGTAATTGCCCGCCGAAATCTGTTTTATGCCAGTGCCGGCGGCCGCCTGGATCCCCCGCCGCATAGCTTCCTCCACCGCCGCCAACTCCAGGCCGTCGATCACGATCTCGAGCACGCAATGGGCGTTATCCTCAAGGTTTGTCGCCTCCGCTATGCCGCGCAAGCTCGGGCAATACCCGACATTGGTCGATGCCATCAGGGATTTATACTTTGAACCGACCTTGCTCCCGCTGCGTACGATGCCGTCTGGGAACGGCAGGATGACCCCTTCTACGGCGCGCATGGCAAGCACGGCGGCCTGGGCGGCCTGTAGGGTGGCGCGAATATCTTCCCCCACCACCAACAGATTTCCGCCGCCGACCCCAGGCTGAACCCCGAACCGCTCATCGACCAGAAATTCCCCATCCATCACCGGAATGCGCCACAGTCTGCGGCCCGCGAGCTTTTTGCTGGCCTGAAATCCATCCCCGAAATATCGGAGCTGGCCGCCGACCACCACCGTGGCTTCGGCCTCTAATCCGTTATAGCAGGCCGTGGTGGGACAGGTCATGACGCACTGACCGATGCGCTCCACCAATCGTTTGCCCAGCGCTTCTTTATCCATCGCGAACAAGAGCACGCTAACACCGGGCCTGCGATCCGGGGTCTGCTCCGGGTTTAACTCCCGCTCTATACCCGCTTCGCACTTGCAACCGATGACAGAGGTGGCAAACCCGGTCATGGAACGGGCGGCCGCTAAGGCCCAACCCAAGGTTTCGCCGGTGATGATCACGCGCAAGCCCCACATCTTGAAGGCCTCGGCAAAGGTGTCGATGAGCTGAGTGGAACGGATTTGCATGAGCGCTCAGGCCGCCGCCGTTGGAATCAACTCGTGCTGGTGGAGGTAACTGTCAGCGACGGCGTAGTTCGCAAATTCGATGCTGTAATAGTTCTCAAAAAACGGACGCACCACCTCCTCTATCGCCAGATCATAGGCGGGCGCCACGTGCAGCACCCGGCCGTAGTGGTCTTGGCGAAACTCGTGGTTGTCGATGATCAACTTGCCGTCTTTGATCACGTAGCGCGGCACGCTGAACATCTGTTCTTTGTCCTCCTGCTCTTCGTAAACGGTGATGTCGGCATCGGCGCCGACGCCCAAATGCCCCTTGTTCTTGAGGCCCAAAGCCCGCGCCGGACCCGCGCGGGTGATGATGGCGATCTCTTGCAGGGTGTATTCACGCGCCAGATCATCCAGGAGCATGGTCTTGCGCATCGCCCTTTGGTTGACCCGCCGGATCTCCTGGTTGCGGAATTCCCGATCCATCAGCAGGCGAATGAGCTTCGGATAGTTCATGAAGGAGCCGCCGTTTGGGTGATCGGTGGACAACAGGATCCGCCACGGGTCTTTAGAAAGCAGAAACAGCTCTAAGCCGATCGCCCATTGCAGGGCGTGCATATACACGTGCTCCTGGTAGGAAAAGGGCACGATCCCACAACCGCTCTCACATTCGGTGTCGGCGTTGGCCCATTTATTCCCGCTGATCCCCCGCAACACATAGGCGAGCGGCGCATCGGCCGTCATGATGGTCGCCTTTCCAAACATCACCTGTCCCACATCGCAGGTGATGTTGAGGTGCGTGTTCACATACTCTGCGATCTCGGGCCCCATGGAAACGGGGTTCTTGCCCGGTTCCCCCCCGTAGCTGTGAAACTGAATGTGGGCGAGATGCGCGCGCCGGCCCTCCACCGTCTCCATGGTCGCGAGCGTGGTCTTGTAGTTGCCGCTATGGCCCAGGTTGTTGCAGTGTATGTGCGCGGGATGGGGCAAGCCCAAGTCATGGACTGCGTCCACGAAGGCCTTGATGATCTGGCGCGGCGTGATCTCGAACACATTGCTCTTCTCGTCAAGATCCGTCACATTGGCGTTACGACCGCCTTTCCAGGGCTCATCCCCCCCGGGATTCACCAACTTCGCGGCATATCCTTTGGTCGAGCTGATCCACCAGGCAACCGCCTGCTTGAACTCCTCCAGGCGGCCTTCCTTAAGCAACTGGTGCAGGAACACGTTATTCCCCAGCAGCACGTAAAACCCCTTGTCGATTACCGGAATATCGTGAAATTCCTCCAGGGTGTGGCGCGCGCCTATGGGCGTTACCGCAGCCTCCATCGCGGTGGTATAGCCTAGGGTGGCGTAGCGGTAGCCCGTGGCAAAGGTCGAGGGCACGGTGCCTCCTACTCCCGAGCGCGTGAACGGGGTACCCGGATGTACGTCCAGGCGGTGATCTTCGGGTTGAAGTTTGCGCGCGAGGTTGACCTTGGGACCGGCGATGTGGCAGTGAATATCGACACCCCCCGGCATAATCACCATGCCCTGGGCGTCGATCTCGCGAGCGTCTTGGACATCCGCGACGATCTTCCCGTCGTGAACGCAGATCGTTTTTGTTTCCCCGTCAACACCGTTTATCGGATCGTACAGGCGGCCGTTGACGATGCGTAAGGCGGAAGACATTCGTTAATGCCCTGTATCTTTTGTTCTTATTGTTTTATCGTCGCCCGCCAAGCAGCGGGCAACCTTAGGACGCTTTTTTTAATGGAGTATAGCCCTGTTTTTCCGCCAAGAGCTCCGCCACGCGGTTTTTTATCGCACTTAGAACCGTTTCGTCGCTGGGGAAGGGCGAATCGAAAGCAGTTCGTAGGGTGATGGGCACATCGTCCATGCGATAGACCGTGCCCCCGACGCTGATGCCGTAGGTTGCGGTAGAGAACGCCACCCGCGCCAATTGGCTGGTCTCGGTCGGTTTCGTGTCCAGGGAAATAACCGGGATCTTGCGCAAGTGCTCTGTTGCCCTACGGGGGAAATTGGACGCCGGATCGCTCGCGATGATCATCGCCGCATCGGCCTCCCCGCGGGACAGGGTGTCCACGGTGGTGAACTCGCCCGGATTGAAGCGCGGATAACCACGGCTGAAATTCACCCCGAAGGGATATCCGGTTTGCCAAGAAACCACGTTGTCCGCACCCGTCACATTGCCGTGCCCGCGCACGGGTTTCGCTACGAAATGGGTGTATTCGTTGAGATCGGTGGCCAAGGCCAGAATTGCGCCCGAATTAAAATGCCGCCCGCGGGTCATGGTCAAGCCCATGCCGAAGAATAACACCCCGTAGCGACAGTTCTTCATGCGCTGCGCCAGGTCCTCTAAGGTCGAAAGCGGGATCCCGGTCTCTTCCTCGATCGCGGGGCTTATCCTGCGCCCTTTCACCAGAGCCCGCAGCGCCCAGATCAATTCGAAGTCTTTTCCAGGTTTTATTTGCAAGAAGATGTCTGCCACCGGCGCGCTTGGCGTCTTGCGCACGTCGACCAGAACCACGGTGCGATCTTTCCTCCCATTGGGGATGAACATGCCCTTAGGGGTGACCGCATAACGGGTGAAATGGCGCGGATGCGATTCGGCGGGGTTGCCGCCCCAATACACGACAAGATCTGCCCGATTCTTGATCTCGCCGAGCGAAGCCGTGCTCTCCCCCACGCCCTGAAACGCGATCCCCGAAGGCCCATGGCAAACAGAGGTCGTGGTATCGATCGTGCCGTGAACCATATCGGCGATGGCGACGGCTTGGCGTTGCGCCTCGCAGGTGGTGTCGCTCAAGCCGTAGACGATGGGAAAGCGAGCGTTGGCGAAGATCTGCGCGGCTTCTTCCACCGCTTGTTCAAAACTCGCCTCTTTGCCGCCGATCAAGGCCGCCGGGTGATCCCCCACCGTGTGCTCCGCAAACCAGGCGCGACCCAGGATGCAGGCGTTTTTCGCTTTGGTTATCCGCTTTTTGTCTAGATCGACCGTCAGCACCATATCATCGCATACACAACCGCAGAAGGTGCAGGTTGCGTTCTCTACCGTTCGCGTGTTCTCACTCATTGTCATACACCTCACTCGGACTACTTCACGGTTTCCACCTGCACCTCAAAGTTTTTTGAGATCGGCATGCCGCTACCCGCGGTGTCGCTTTCCATCAACAAGCTGGAAGCCGGTCCGTAGGCCATGAATAACACCCCCGCGGGCAGATCCGCGGGCTTTTTTCCCTTGCACCGCAGCAGGGTCTCGCCGATCTTATTGCTCAAGCGCACTTGGTCTCCGTCGTTAAGACCTAAGCGCTGCATGTCATCGGTATTCATCTCCACGGTGGTGGTGACCTCCAGGTACTCCCCTTTCAGCTTGCCGGCGTTCAGCGAAGTCCCTTGTTTGTTGGTCCGGCCTGGGATCAAGATCATCGTTTCCGCCATGATTACACTCGCGCGACGAATAAATCCAAGAAACACCCCCCAATCGCGGGGGAGCCTAACAAGGAAAGGGATAGGAAGAGCCAGCGCCTACTTGACTATCACGCCTAGTTCTTTGATACCACGTCCCGCCGCAGGCGTCAACCCGAGGCAAAACCGAGGTAGTGTCTCAGTTTGAAAATAGACGGCCTTGATGAGTCTAACAGCAGTGTATGGACTAGATCAGTTGTCGTTTCTTAGCTGAGCCTCTAGGAGCCTGTCGGACTTAGGTTGAACACCAAAGCCATAACGTACGTGTTGAGCGCCAAAATCGAGGTTCGGGTGGTCATCAAGGCAATCGACTCCGTGAGTTGATGATGGACAGACTCTTCTC
>JBOIEG010001045.1:0-1001 GCA_050740915.1 Gammaproteobacteria bacterium
ACTTCCTGGTAGACCATCAACACCTCGCGCATCTTCTCTTCAAACTGCGCGTCGCGGCGCTCCAGGTAGTACTCCACCTTATGTGGTTTGATCTCAGCAGCGTGCAGGATGCGCCAGATCGTGGCCTTGCCCGCCTGGGCCAGACTCCCATGCCCCGCGGCAGGGGCGTACTCGCGGGTATAGCGGGCGAGCGCGGAGAGCGTCCACAACTCCGCCGCCAAGCCATGATCGGTGGGCTTCGTGCACGCTATATTCAACACCCACGCCTTCGCCTGCTGTGTAATCAGCGGCTCCTTGGGGCGGTGGTATTGGTCTTTCAGGCCCGCTTCCACCCCGGCCGCCAGCGCCTTGTCGATGCATTTGTAAATGGTAGGCCGGCTCAATCCCAATGCATGTCGAATCGCCGTCGGGCCTTCACCCGCGGCGTAGCGCAGCAGGATCGCAGCACGTTTGCCTTCCCGTTTCGCCGCCTTGCGCAAATCCCGCAAGCGCTCCAACCTCTCGCGTTCATCTGCCGAAATCACCAGCGCCGCCCGTCTTGTCTTTCCAGCCATCGCCACCCTCCCAAACCATGGATTAGCCTGGGAAGTCAGGATGGCACCGCAACTCATAAAAGTAAATGGTTTATAGAATCGTTATACTAGTGGTACGGTCCAGACACATCGGTAACAGTTTAGTCCGGGGACATAGGCAGTTTAGTCCGGGGACATGGGTAACAGTTTATTCATACTGAGGGCACCTGAATCGAGGAGGTGTCCCAATGCCTTGGAGTCAAACATCACCCATGGACCAGAAAACACAGTTCATTGCCGACTATCTACGCCGGAGTTTATCGATCACTGAGAGGCTGTGAAAAAACCTCCTGGGACAGGGAAATGATGAGAAGGGAGCTGGTAAAATAGCGGGAACACAACTGAAGCAACGGTATCCCTCATGGCAGACGAAGCATCCAGGGCTTTATTTGAACAAGAACCAGATCTCGCAAGACAACGGACGCTACC
>JBOIEG010001046.1:0-1601 GCA_050740915.1 Gammaproteobacteria bacterium
GGCCCTCTACAAAGATCGGGCGGCGACCGCCGAATGCGTCAATGCCTTAGCGCGAGAACGCGGCTTGACCCGGTTGCGGGTGCGCGGAAAAAGCAAAGTTCGTAGCGTACTGCTGCTCCATGCGTTAGCACACAACCTGATGCGCAGCTTCGCCCTGGCGCCCGAGTTGCTCGGGCTAGGGACAGGTGCGCCTGAATTTGCGAGGGCTAGGCGACATTCCACCCGCGCTTGTCTCACCGGCGCCAGTATCCCCTCTCGGCGGCTTATCGCCGCGAATATCGAAAAATTCACAACCTCTGAGCCTTTTACTCCAACGGCGCTCCCACCTAGAGAATCGCTCAAAGCTTGTCGTGTCAGCGCATATGGGCTTGGCCGAGAATGTAACGAACCCCGAACCGCATCCGTATCTTAGCGTTACGTTACGCAATGCGGGGCGGCGACTCGCGCGTATTCATCACATCTGGGTACAAGCACCTGTCCAACAATAATCGCGTACTAATCCCAACGGTTCCAAGCTCATCCTTGTCGAAGAAAGAATCCACGTGTTTCAATCCGAGACGCATCCGCCTTTAGTGCTTGAAGAACACGAGAGCCGGGATCTTAGATGGGATCCTGTTTCAAACGATGTCGCAAAGTACTTTGGCGCTGCGCCGACCATGCTCAAGATCCAAGATGCATTGGGCACACTTTCGAAGCCGCGTTCGTACCATGCCATGTTCCCGATGCGGTCGAAATCTAACTAACGCTTCGAGAGCGACGGCTCGCCTGTGGCTCGCCGCGCCTCAAGCGTGTCGGTTAGGTTTCAGAAACCATCGGATGAATCATCTTCGTTGAAGCGCATGCAGAAAACCACCTGACTCATGCACAAAGACCCGGCCGCACCAGAACTTACCGAAATCCACGAAAAGCTGATCGACCTCGTCAACTACGTGCGCCAGTTAGTCGAACTGGGCCAAAAGCCGGTTTTCTCCGTCAAGGATTACAAACAGCTCCTCTACCACGAGATCGAGCTGAAGAACCGGATCGGCATCCATCATGATCTGAGAGTTTGTGAAAAAACCGTCGCGAGCGAAGGGATCTCGCGTTCCGCCGGAGCGCAGGAACCGCAGTGTATATTGAAATACATGAGGATTCCGGGCACCGCCGGAACGCGAGATCCCGAGCGCAGTAGGTTCTTTCACAAACTCTGCGGTGAAATACTCCTCATCCCCCACGTTTTGGGCGATAAGCTCGACCTTGAAATTCTTCCAGCGGTAGGCAGCGGCGAGATCGGCGGTGACATAATCCGGCAGCTCGAAGGTATTGCTAAGGGTTCCCGCCCGATCACCGACGTAATTAGCGCCCACGCTGAGGGAGAGGTTGCGCAAAGGGCCGCTGGTGAACAGGTAGCGCCCCCAGAAGGTCGCCTGGTGCTCGGCGACGTCCTCGAGCCGACCTCCCACCGGGAAGTCGTTGCTCTTGGTGATCTCGGCGTCTATGTAGGCATCATACGTAGGATCTTTAAACTTATTCAATTATAAGGGGAACTAACGAGGTTTCACTCGATCCCATAGAGCAATCAAGCACGATTGACTCTAGTCATAAGGGGGACCGAGTGAAAC
>JBOIEG010001047.1:0-6562 GCA_050740915.1 Gammaproteobacteria bacterium
ATAAGGATGGCAACGTCATTCCCGGCGGGGGTCCGTTGACGGATCGGCACAATACCACCTTCGGCGCTCTCGACGAGGCTTTGATTAACGCCAAGCTCGCAGCACCCACTTGAGAAACTAACGGCGTGCTTTGCCGCCCGTCTCTCCTTTTTCTGCCCCTGGGGCACGTAGCCCACGGGCTCCTCGCTAATGACGCTGTTCTACGAGATGGCAGACTGAGCGTCGAACCAAGCGCCGGAGGTTACGGCTCGCAAAGCTCTTCGAACCTCAACCTTGGCGTTAAAGCTGTCGAAAAAGGTTCTTTTTTATACTTATACGGTGTGGTAGAAGGGTCGCGCGAGCCTGGATGAACAGCATCGGGCATGGGATTCTCTCCCTGTTCTAAGCCGCTCTGGGCGTCCCGCCGGATGCAAAGGGTAGCCCAGGAACACCAGTCCTGCGGCCGACTGGCCAGAGGCGACCAGCTCCGAGGCGATCCTTCCGCCCAGGCTTTTGCCGCCAAGAAAGAGCACGCTGGGGTTTAACTCGTGTCGGATGCGACCCGGTCGATCACCGCCTTGAAGGCTTGTTTCAGCCGCGGCGGTGGACCCGGTGCTTTGCGGCCCGCTTCTTTGTAAGTTGAATTTGACGGTGAGGATCCCGCGATCCGCGAGCGCTTGGTGAACATGGCTTAGCATCCGCTGGGGCATATGGTTTCCGGCACCGTGGGTGAGAATGAGTCCCGGGCAAGCCCCGAAGCGCTCGGGGAGCGCCCATTCCAAGGAGACTTCCAGATCCTCATCAATTCCGATCTTGCGTCTTTCAATGTGCAATCCTTACTCCCTCGTCCTTACTGAACAGCCTTCGTCTCAGGTGAGTCCTTTCCTCCATAATACCGCCCGCCGCAGTTGCGGAAAGACCTTGGATACCTTGGCGAGCAGGGACTCGCCGTAGGTTCCGGAGAGCTCGTGCACACTAATGCGATCCCAGCGCTCGTCTTTGTCGTCTCTTACCGCCCTACCCAGTTCCATAGGCTGGATCTCGGCGTTAAAGTTGGGATCGAAGAAAAACGGAAACGAAAGTCGGTTGTGTTGTGTGGGACTCAGGACGCGGTGTGGGGTTGATCGATACCGCCCGCCCGTCATCCGATCCAACATGTCTCCGATGTTGCAGAGGAAGGTGTCAGGAATGACTGGTGCCTCGATCCAGCCGGATCGCGACTTCACCGCCAAGCCACCCGCATCGTCCTGCTTCAGGATGGTCAGGACCCCGTAGTCTGTGCGCTCGCCCACCCCCCAGTGCGGCTCATGTGCAGGCGCTGGGGTTCTCGCGGGGTAGTGGAAGATGCGAAACAGGATCAGCGGGTCCTGGGTGTAGCGATCGGCAAAGTAAGACGCCGGAAGGTTCAGGCTCAAGGCGATCCCCTCCATGAGGCGATGGCCGAGGACTGTCATGGCCGCCATATAGTCCAGCACGGTTTCGCGTAACAGCGGGATCTGGGCGGGAAAGAGGTTGCGGCCGTGCATGGGGGTGCCGCTCTTCACGAGGGGATGATCGTCCTCAAGCTCGGCGCCGAAATACAGGCCTCCTTGCGATCGGGCTGGCCCGAGGTCAGCTCCCCACCCAAAGGAAAGTAGCCTCGCCACGCCCGGCCGTCCAAGGCCATCCGGATCTCAAGTTTCTTCTCGATGTCTTGCGCGAAGAACGCGCGGCTCAGTCGCTCTAACCGCTGCTGCAGCGATTCGTCTACGCCATGACCGATGATATAAAAGAATCCCTGCTCCCGACAGGCTTGCCCGATCTGGGCGGCCACGCGATCTCGGCCCTCGTTGGACGGCATCAACGGACGGATATCGATAACCGGTGGGCGGCAAGGCATACTATTCACGGCCTGAGCGTTCTATGCATGATCGTTTTGCTCATCACCACTCGTCGTACAGCGGGGGCTAAACAATCGAATGGACTTTCCTGAACATCGAGCAGTTTAGCGCAGTAAGGAGTCGATGGAACCGATGGGCAACCCGGGAATTCTTTATCTATAAAAAAGCATCGGAAAGGAGGAGTGCCATGCAAGAAATCGCGAGCGACATCGTCACTTGGTCCTGGTTTTCCGAGCCCCACGGCTATGATTTTTAACGGCCACCTCATTCGCCACTCGGAGGGTAACCTTTGCATCGACCCGTTTAAGCCCAGCGAAGAAGTTCTGGAGGCGATCACCCGGCTAGGGGTCGCGCAGATCCTGCTCACCAACCGCAACCACACGCGTGCGGTTAACCTGGTTCGGCGCGCAGCGGGGCAAAACGGGCATCCACCCCGACGAGGCGCACCACGCCCGAAGCCAGAGGGCCGAGATCGATGAGGCGTTGTGGGTTAGCGAACAAATCGGTCTGCTCAAGGTGATCGGCGTCTCGGGGGTGAGGTCGCATTCTATTGGCGCCCGCGTCGGGTTCTGATCGTGGGAGATGCGGTGATCGGCAGCCCGCCCGGACGGTGTGGGTTGCTCCGGGAGCAAGTCATGGATGATCCGGTCGGTTTGAGGCAAAGCGTGCGCAAATTGCTGGATCTGGACTTCGACACGCTCCTCGTAGGAGAGGGCGTACCCATTCTCCAGGGGGCGAAAGACAAGCTCAGGGAACTGGTGGATACCTTTCCGGACTGAGCACGACGCCCTGGCTGGAAACTGTCTGAGGAACATTTTTATTGGGTAGCAACAGGGGTCGCGAGTGCAAATGTATCAAGGCATCGTAGGCCGATAGCCTAGCGATTTACCCATGGAATACCGTGACTGCACCGTCCTTGTGACGGGCGGCAACTCGGGGATCGGGCGAGCCTTCGTCGAGCGCTTCGTGCATGAGGGGGCGAAGGTCGTCGCCTGCGGTCGCGATGAGGTAACCCTACAAGCACTCAAGGCGAATCACCCAAGCACCGAGGTAAGGCGTTGCGATGTCACCTCACACCCGGAAGTCGAGGCGCTTGAAGCATTCATAGTACAGGAATACGGACGGCTTGACGTACTGGTCAATAACGCTGGTGTCATGGAGCAAGTGGACCTGCTCGCAGGGAACGTGGAGGACGCCGCCATCGCCCGAGAGATCGAGACCAATCTCACCGCACCGATTCTGCTGACCCGGCGCTTTTTGCCGTTGCTCAAGCGGAGTCACCGCCCGCTTATTTTGATTGTCACCTCCGGCTACGCCCTGCTACCGGCCCGGCGCGCACCAACTTACTCGGCCACCAAGGCGGGTCTGCGCTCCTTCACCCGGGCGCTTCGCTATCAGCTTGCCAATACAGGTATTCGCGTCGTTGAAGCACTGCCGCCTCTGGTGGACACGCGGATCACAGCAACGATCACCCGCCCGAAGCTGTCCCCTGCCGCTGTGGTGGATGAAACCTTGCGGGCCATCGCACGCGGCCGGGACGAGATCTTCGTGGGACAGGTTCGCTGGCTTTCTCTGCTGATGCGCATTGCGCCTCGCTACGCAGCGAGACTGGTCGCTAATACTTGAGTAGCGCCGGTGAGGTGGTGAAAGGCGCGGCCAGCGCCGCAATCGGAATGACAAATGTCAAGATGTTGACATTCATTGTTAACCATGACTTAATGCATTTCACACTATAAGTCATACATCCGGCGACTGATACTTCGCCTACAGAAAACAAGCGCCCGTAAAAGGGGAACGGGGGTGTTTATGAGTGCGAACGCGGGGAGCTGCGGCCATGTGCAGCGCAGCGAATTCATTCTTCTTGTACACCAGGATCCGCGTGATCGAGCGAGCATGAAGAAGGTGCTCGTAAGGGCGGGCTTTCGCCGGGTTATCGCCCTCGATACGGCACGCGCCGCTGTTAGTAAACTTCGGCTCGGCACATACAACCTGCTGATAACGAGTTTTTACCTCCCCGAGCGCGACGCCTGGACGCTAACACGTATCGTTCGTTCCGGGCGGTTTTGCCGTAAGGCCCTGCCAATCCTGGTCTTGTTCGAAGGAAATACCAATCAAGCGATGCGCGCGCTGGCGCACGAACATCACGTGCGTTTGCTTTCGATAAGTGAATTGCATGGCCTTCCGCAAGCAGTCGAGGAATGTATGGCGGGCGATCCAAAACCTTCGGTCCTCGTCATTGAAGACGATGAGAGCTCGGCCAACCTAGCAAGAGATTGCTTGCAGCATCTCTTCGACGTAGAGATCGCCGATGATGGCGCGCTAGGATTCACTGCTTTCCAAGCGCGCCGCCACGACCTGGTGTTGCTCGACTTGCGCTTGCCTGGCTTGGCTGGAGAGGAGGTGCTGCGACAGATCCGGGCAATCGATCCCAGACAACCAGTGGTCGTGATTACGGCGCACGCATCCTTGGACGCACACGCCTCCCTGATGCTCGACGGTGCAACGGACTTCATTCCGAAACCACTCGATGTCACCCATCTTCGCCAAATCTGCGAGAGCGCGTTGCGACAGAGAAACAGTGTTGAAACGATGGCGGAGTTGAGGGAGATGGGTGCTGTCGTCAAGGAATTGACCGGGCGCGTGTATGCCGCCGATCATGCCCTTTCTAAGGGGAGAACAGGACCTGCCTCACGCCACCTGAAGAGTGCGATCGAAAGTTGTCGTGACACCGTGCTGACCGACGAGGAATGGCGATCGCTCCTTCAAGAGTTCTAACCTGTGTCGGCACACAAAGCAATTATTCAACCCGTTTCTGCCTTGCGAAAGGCCAAAATATATCTGCGCGTGATCTTCTTCGTGCTCTTGGCTTGTCAGGACACAATTGCTGGCGAGCAAAACGACTTCCGGAATCTATACGGAAGTGAGCGAACGATCAGCGTCGCGACCGGGTACATTAACCCGCTCGTTCGTGCACCCGCGATTGCAAGCGTCATCACCGCCGAGGACATTACCGACTTAGGGGTGCGGACCCTGGGCGAGGCCTTAGAAACGGTGGCAGGCTTCCACGTTTCAACGACGCGTGGGCTGAATCCAATCTTATCGATCAGGGGCGTATTCTCAGAGCTCAACCCTGAAGTGTTGGTCCTAATCGATAATGTCCCGATCAACCAAGGCCTAGCGGTGACCATCGCTACATTTGGCCCACTCAGCGGTTATCCTCTGACTAACATAGAGCGAATCGAAATCATGCGTGGTCCCGGCTCGGCATTATACGGATCGGATGCTTTCGCTGGGGTGATCAACGTCGTGACCAAGACAGGTACCGGGCTGCAAGGCACAGAAATCGGGGCACGCGCTGGGGAGTTCGATGCTTACGAAGGGTGGTTACTGCACGGAACACGCTTGGGCGCCGTACACGTTTCTATAGGACTGAGTGGTCTTACAAGCAATGGATACGAAGCAGAGGTGCTCGCAGACGGACAGACTCGGCTCGACGGGTTGTTCGGAACGCATGCCTCTTTGGCTCCGGGCGAGGTCAATGCAGGGCGGGAGAGCGGTGAGGCGCGGCTGTCCGCTGTGCTCGGCCCCTTTCAGTTTCGGGCGGGTTATTACGGGCGCTTAAATGCGGGTACAGGCGTCGGCAACCTCAATGCGCTCGACCCACGAGGCGAAACTGAGTTTGAGCTGCTTTCGCTCGACCTCGTGTACAATGGCAAGGTCAATGAACAGCTCGAGGTGTCCGGGCTCGTGTTCTATCTTGAAAGCACCCGCGATATCTTTTCACAGAGTTTCCCCCCAGGCGCTTTCGGCGGGGCGTTCCCTGAAGGGGTGCTGGACGAAATAGAGATAGCTACCCGGCGCAGCCTGGCAGAAAGGTCGATGCTCTGGCGCGGATTTCCCGATCATATAATCCGACTCGGAGGCGGGTTCTACAAAACCGAGCTTTTCGATATAGACCAACGGACGAATTCGATGACTACCGTCTTGCCTGATGGAACGCGCATTCTGCGTCCGCGCGCCGCATTCTCCGAACCGGATATAACGATAATACCCGAAACAGACCGAGACGTTTTCTACGGCTACGTGCAAGATCAATGGCGTTTTGCACCTGATTGGGAAGCTACTGCGGGGATCCGTATAGATGGCTATTCCGATAGCAGCGCGTCCGTAAATCCCCGCGCCGCGCTGGTCTGGGAGGCCAGACATGATATTACTGCGAAGCTGCTGTATGGGCGGGCGTTTCGCGCGCCCTCATTCGCCGAAAGGCTAACGCGCGGCAACAATACGGTGATTGAGGGCAACCCAGCGCTGGACCCGGAGGTCATCCATACCCTGGAGCTCGCCTTAATCAAACGCGCACCGGCTTATCAAGCGAGTGTTAATGTATTCGGTTACCAAATCCACGATCGGATCGTTTCGAGCATAGGTCGGCGATTGCCCGGCCTGTTAGAGTTTGCGAATGGCGATGCGCAAACGGGTTATGGACTTGAGGCCGAATTGGCATGGGACATCACCGAGAGAGTTCGCACAAGAGCAAATTATGCCTATCAAGATTCGATTGATACCTCCGCGAATAACCTAGGAGCCTGTCGGACTTAGGTTGAACACCAAAGCCATAACGTGCGTGTTGAGCGCCAAAATCGAGGTTCGGGTGGTCATCAAGGCAATCGACTCCGTGAGTTGATGATGGACAGACTCTTCTC
>JBOIEG010001048.1:0-4071 GCA_050740915.1 Gammaproteobacteria bacterium
AGCGAAGGAAGGTCGCGTTCCGCCGGAGCGCAGGAACCGCAGTGTATATTGAAATACATGAGGATTCCGAGCACCGCCGGAACGCGAGATCCCGAGCGCAGTAGGTTTTTTCACAAACTCTGAGTAAGCTTCTCCACGGTGGCATTGGCATCTCGCTTGAGCTGATCGAAGGCCCCCTGATACATCGCTTCAATGGTCTCGGTGAGCTCCCCCCGAGCGAGCGCCCCCAGCACTCGCTGGGTATCGCTGATCACGCGCTCACTGACATCCACCAGCTCATTAATACCCTCGGCCAGTTTCTCGAACATCCCGGTCTTGTCCTCGATCGTGATGCGCCGTGACAAGTCTCCCGCTTTGGCGGCCTCAACCAGAGAGTGCACGATGGCCTGCATGCTTTCCTCTCGCTTAAGTGCCTGGGTGCGATCGGTCCACTCGAGGACGGTGCCGAGGCGCTCACCCTCGCTGTTCAATACCGGGGAAGCGGCCAAACGGAAGACGCGTCCGCCCAAGCTCAACTCGGCTTCGTGGGTAGCGGAGAGCTGATCGAGCAAGTGCGGCTGGTGAGCGGCAAACAGATCGAGCTTCGTCCCCATCAGCTTGTCGACGTTGAATTCGGGCAGGTCTTTCCGCAATTCGGCCTGAGCGGCGCGAAACAGGGCTTCTATGGCCTTGTTGAGGTAGATGATGGTGTGCTCCGCATCTGCGACCAGGATGCTGGTCGAGGCGTTGTCAAGCGCTTCCTTAATACGCAGCGTTTCATTGGCCTGCTCACGCTCTTTCTTTAAATGTTCGCGCAGGTTGTTCTGCATCAGCTTTAAGGAGTACAGCAGCCAGCCCGCCTCATCTTTTCTGTTATCGACCTCGATGTGGGTATCGAGATTGCCGGCGGCCAGGGAATCGGCTAACTTACCTACACGCGCGAAGGGGTGCTTGATGTCGTATAGCCCACGAGCGCGACCAGGACGACGGCGAGCAGGAGGCAAAAGACCGTCAAGCCCAGATCCCTGTATTTGTCTTTGTTAAGACGGACTATGCGCTGCTGCAGAAGCTTGGTCAGCGCCACGGCATTCGCATCGTACAGGCGAAAGGCCGCCTCGATGGCCTGGGTCCCTGTGGTGAAGATCTCGCTGGCCGGCACATCGATTATGGGCGCCCGATCGAGGCGCTGTTCGACCAGATCCAAGAATTGCTTGCTCGCTAGGGACAAGGTATGTACGCGAGAGAATAATTGGGGCCTCAGTGCCTCGTTTTTCTCGGGCGCCACGTTCATCGCACGCCGGGTTCCATCGAGCGCTGCGGAAACCTGGTCCTTTGCCCTGGCCAGATCGACCTTCTGGTCCGCATTGCGGGCCTTGGCCGCAGCGATCCCGGCGCTCTTGCCGCGCAGCACCCCCAGGGCTTCGACCAGCGGTGGCAATTTATTCACTATAGCGTCCATGAGGTAATAGCTTTCGAGCTCGCGATCCAAGATGAGATTGGAGGTATCGCCCACATGCGCAATGAGATCTAGCACGGATTTAATCAGCGCCGTGTGCCGCTTGAAGCTCTCGACGGACGAAAGGGCGAAGGTACCTTCTTTAAGCTTCTCCCACTCGGTTTTGATCGCTTGCCACTTGGCGCCGGTACCTAGAAGGGCCCCGTACTTTTGCTCCATCTCGCCCAACGACTGGAGTGCCGCTTCAACATCGGCTTGTTTGTTTACCAGCCTTTCTTTGAAGGCACTATCGCCTGATAGGTAGGCATTGCTCATGCCGCGGTGCTCGGCAAGATGCTGCTGCAGTCGCCGCAGCGGCATGTTGTATGCCACGCCGTGGATTTCCTTCTGGGCAAATTTGAGTGCCAACTGGCCGAGTAATCGCATTGCTGTTACCTCTCTGTCATTGAATCGAATAGGTTGGATTCGTGCCGCTGTCATCAATGAGCTTGTTGGGCTCACTGATGCTGCTATTCACCACCCGGTCGATATCGAGCAGGATCATCATCTTGTCATCCACCGTGGCTAATCCGGTCACGAAATCATGGTCTACCGCATTCCCCACATCGGGCGCGGGTTTCACCTCATCGGGCGCGATGTTGTAGACGTCTGAGACCGCATCGACCACCATGCCCATGGTGCGATGGCGGTCCAAACCGATCGCCCTCACCACCACGAACACGGTGGTTGCGCTAAATTCGGCGGGGGCTAATCCAAAGCGTTTTCTGAGATCGATGATGGGCACTACGGTGCCACGCAGATTGATCACCCCCAGAACATACTCAGGTGTGTTGGGGATGGGGGTGACCGAGCTGCATCCTCGGATCTCTTGCACGCTGAGGATGTCTACACCGTATTCCTCCCCGGCGAGCAAGAACGTGAGATACTGGGGTGTTCCCGCTTGCGCCTGCATGGTCACGTCGTAGGAATGTGCCTTAGCTGTCATCGTTGTCTGCTCCTTGAGAAATCGTTTAGGCCGCGATCTGGGTCAAAGATCTGTCTATGCAACCCTGGATCAAGCCCGGTATATCGAGAATCAACGCCACCCTGCCGTCTCCCAATATCGTTGCTCCAGATAGGCTTTGGATTTGGCAAAAATTTGTCTCCAAGCTCTTGATCACCACTTGCTGTTGACCCAGCATTTCGTCAACCGAAAGACCGACTCGGCGGTTAACGGCCTCTACGACGACCAGCTGGCCTTTATCGAGCGCATGAGAGTGTCCATGGAATGCCTGAGCAAGACGAATGATGGAGATGTATTCATCGCGCAGCTTGTAGAGCTCTGCTCGTTGGGCGATGGCATTTACCCTTGTCGGCTCCACCTGTAACGATTCGACGATGGAGGTAAGCGGAACGACGTAGATCTCGGTACCGACCCAAACCAGTTGTCCCTCCAGGATCGCGAGCGTCAATGGCAGTCTGATGGTGAGGGTGCTGCCCTTGCCTTCTTCGGAGCGGATTTGAACATGGCCCCCCAAGTCGTTGATGTTTTTGCGCACCACATCCATGCCCACACCGCGACCGGAGACATCGCTTATCTTTTCAGCCGTTGAGAATCCGGGCTGAAATATAAAATTCTGAACCTGCTCATCGCTAACAGTATCGTTGGCGCCAGCAAACCCTGCTCCTGCGCCTTGCGCAGGATTCTTTCCTTGTTGAGTCCGGCGCCGTCATCCTTCACCTCGATCACGATGTTGCCCCCCTGGTGGTAGGCGCCGAGCTGCAAGAGACCGGTTTCGGGCTTGCCAGCGGCCTTGCGCACCTCGGGGGCTTCGATGCCGTGGTCCAAGGCGTTTCTGACCAGATGCACCAGGGGATCATCTATCTTCTCCAAAATAGTCTTGTCCAGCTCCGTATTCTCTCCAAAGACACTGAGCTCCACCTTTTTACCGAGTCTGTTACCCAGGTCGCGTACCAGCCGTGGGAAGCGGTTGAACGAAGCGCCGATGGGCAGCATGCGGATGTGCATCGCCGCTTCTTGCAACTCCCGGGTATTGCGAGTGAGCTGAATCAATCTGTCACGAAGCACCTGGGGTTGCTGGGGTTGCTCGAAGTCTTCCCCGAACCGGTTGAGCATGGATTGAGTGATGACCAACTCCCCCACCAGGTTGATGAGAACATCGATTTTCTCGATGTTGACTCGGATAGAACCGGTATTCTGTCCCGCGCCCGCTCTTTCGTTCTTGTGACCCCTGGCGCTGGGGACCGGCGAGGAGTTTGCCTCAATGGGTGTTTGCGCTTGCCCTTCGCCCTGGGTCTCTGACTCGAGCTGCGCTTCCGGTTCGTCCGGATGTTCTTCTAGCTCTTTCACCTCGAGGTCGCAGTCGCCTTCTACCCATTGAAAGATCTCTAAGATCTGCTCTCTTGCCACCCCTCCCTCAAGCCAAAGGTTCCAAGCGAGGTAACAGGTTTCGGGTTCAAGCTCCGGGCAAGACGGCAGCGAGAAGAGATCGGCCTCGACTTGTAAATGACCTAGGAGCCTGTCGGACTTAGGTTGAACACCAAAGCCATAACGTGCGTGTTGAGCGCCAAAATCGAGGTTCGGGTGGTCATCAAGGCAATCGACTCCGTGAGTTGATGATGGACAGACTCTTCTC
>JBOIEG010001049.1:0-8407 GCA_050740915.1 Gammaproteobacteria bacterium
AGCAGGTAGGGTGTGTCACGATCGCATTGACGGAAGTGGCTCATGCACGCTCGCTCATTGAATCCATTGCCGATCCGATCGGTTTGCACATCAAAAGTTCCGCCTTAAGTCCGACAGGCTCCTAGACAACACGCGTAATCATGCGGCTTTTTGCTCTTTCTCCGCCGTCTTTCTTGGCTTATTAGGCATGTCGACCTCCGCCGCTGTGTCCACGCTTTTCTCGCTCCATGCCGCCAGCGCGGACTTCGTGGAATTAAGGATCTGGAAGCTTGCCAGCGCACTGTCTTTCGCCCGTTGCTGCAATTCAATGGCCAGGTGCATCTGGGTTGCGAATAGATCGTCTGCGCCCTTCACCTTTTTCAGGTTAGCCGCGAATTGGACGAACTCGTCCTGGTAAGCATTCATCGTCTCGACCTGGCTACGGCTTAGGTCTTCCATCGCCGCAGTGGTAATCTCGGTTAGCTCTTTCAAAGACGCCACATAAGTGTCCGCGCTAAAGACGCGTATGCAGGGTATAAGCGACTCATTGATGATGCGTTTTCCGAGGTCGTCCCAAATATGGGCAAAGCTCAGAGAGCTCTTGCCCACGGCCGCCCAGTCGCCCACCATAAAAGGCGGAGCGAACCAGGTTTTCGCGGTGGCGATATTCGATTCTGTTATCTGCTTCAATGACTCGAGTGAAGCGTTGATAAAGTGAGTGGAGTCTCTAGTCATCTCGGATGCCATGGGGGATTCTCCTATACAGCGGTTGCACGGGTTGTTAACGACGCTTGGCTTGGGCCAGGCGTTTCAGCATGCCCACGACGGCTAGCATTTGGGGAGCATCGTGAGTATAGAAATTCGGCTTGTCGCGATCCGGACTCGAATATCCCCAGAAATCCCAACAGCCTTTTGGATTATATGGAATGGCCTCTGAAGGCTCGGCCTGAGGATACAAGACGATCAGGCTATTGGTGTCGGCGATTTCGTTATAACCTGTGCTTGTATAGTACGCATCCCCAATCACGGCAGCCGCTTGCTCGCAACCATGAAAAGCGATGTGGACCTTGCAGCGCTCCGTTTCGCAAGATTGGGGAATATAGGCGTAAGCGCTCTCGCTCATGCTGGTGCGATTGCTATCGGAATCGAAACCTTGGATGAACTCGCTCTGGGCAAACTTCAGGATCTTTCCGCTCAACGATACAGCAGGCGGATTCAACTCGCCGTAGATATGACGCAAGATGTCATGGGATTGGATAAAACCGCAGTCGTTGATGTAAGGGGGATCGGTCAGCGCGCAGGCGGCATCCGCTCCGTCATCGGTGAGAATGGCATGTCCCGCATTGACCGTGTCGATGTATTTTGTGTTCTCCTCGGGCACCCCAACGTCTTGATAGAACTGATAGGTTTGCTTAACCACTAAGGGCTTGACTACTCTATCGGCGGACCCGGTGAAGATGTAAACCTTGTCGTCTTTGAGGTTTGCCAAATCATCGATCAAGCCCTGGCGGGCGAATTCTTTGGCTTTCTTAACCAGCTCATCGGTATTTGGACCGACGAAGGGAGTCAGCGGCGTCAAGCAGGTAGTCGTGGCGTTTTGCACGTAGCTGTTACTTTCATAAGACCCCGAGCAGTAATAGGGGCCACCCGCGATGATCCCGGCACCGACGAAGAGGTTGGAGTAGACCACATGAAACTGTACCGTCATAAACGCTCCCGAAGAGAGCCCCGAGACAGATGTTTGAGAAAGGTCCGCGTTATAAGCGGGCAAACTTGGCGCTTCGGCAGCCAAACTATCGCTTAAGCTCAGCGCACTGATAAGGCTAAAGACAAAAACTATGGTAGAAGCTTGGTGCACCGTGGGAGCAAAATATCCTCTAGCGACGTTCTCGTTCGAGAGATTATAAAGCTGGTTTGTTATCCATATATGACACCGCTTCCGAGCCTCGCTTGAGATCGACCATACGCTTCCGCACGGGATCTGACAAGCCCTGGTAATATTGTCGCAGACCGTCTAAGGCTTGGGGGGGTTAATAAGACTTCAGCAAAAATACTGCCAGTAGACGAACTATCTGAATCGTTAGAAGAATGAATGCCCGCAGCCGGCTGTCCTAGGTCCGGCTTGCACCAGTTTGGGGATGCGAGGATGGCCAATGCCCCTTAAGAGCGCACCCGCGGTCGCCCAGCCTTGGCGCGGGAAACTTTCCTGCTTGCTCAGATCAGCCCACGATCAGGGGTAAGCCTTGGTGAGCTCAGATCGACGATCCCCCGCCAATCTCCGGGCGGGTGCTGCATGTACTGTGCGCATAAGGACAGATAAAAGCGGCAAGGGCCATCCATGCCGCGGCGCTCTAATAACCCGCTGAATATTTGGCAAGCTTCCTGCCAGGCACCGCTTCGAAACAAGCGAAGACCGTCTGCGAACAGCCGCTCGTCATCCCGTGCGCTCGCAGTGCTCGCTGGGCCAAGGATTTCGTAGATTTCCAGCGGGATGCTCTTGCCGGGAAGGAGGAACGAGCCGAGTCCTCGCGCGCTGATCTCATCCAAACCGATGATCACCTCGCGTGAGGCCAAAAGATGGGTCCCGAGCCGCTTGTTAAGCCGCTCGACCCGATCACTGGAATTGACCACGTCGCCGACGGGACTAAACTCATAGTGCTCATCGGCCCCGACGTTGGCCAGCACTAGCTCGCCGCAGTGCAGGCCGATCCGCGTCGACAAGCCCCCCGGCGCCGCGTTGACTGTGGTGGCGATCTCCAAGGCTGCCTGGCAGGCGCGCAAGCGTGCGTCGGGTGTTTCCGTGGGCGCGGTCCACAAAGCCAACATGGCATCGCCGACGACGTCGGAAATCGATCCGCCGTGCTTAGTGACCGCCGCGAAAAGCTGTTGGTAATAAGCGTTTAGGGCGGCATGTACTTGGGCGGGCGGTAGGCCTTCTGCAAGGCGGGTATATTGCTCGATGTCTGTCTTCAGGCAGATCCCGTAGTGATGCATGGCCGCGCAAGACAGCGCCTGGCGCTCGTGTGCGGTTTGTTCCACCACCCAGACCGGCACGTAGTGGCTGAAAGCGGCTCGCATACGCTCGCGTTCCCTGCGCGTTTCGCGGTTGAGCCAGAGCAACGCGCTGATCAAGGCGAATGGCAGCTGGACGAGCAAAGGCGTAACCAGGGGAAGCCAGGTTCCATCCCGGTTGAAAAGAAACCACGCGACCCCTCCATACGCCGGCGCCAAGACGGCAACCAGCGGTATCAAGCTGAAAGCGGGCAAAAGCATAAAAAGAACGCCGAGGAGGAAGCCCCAAACGCCCACCATGAGGAAGCGCACGGCTAATGGCGGCGGATCGCCATGGCGCCTTTCCAAGATATTGGCGAAAGCCGTGGCTGCGATCTCGACACCGCTGACGTCCAAGCCTTCTGAGTCAGAAAATACGCTGTAGAAGGCGTCCGTTTGCTCCGGCTGCCGATTCTCCGAGAAGCCGATGAAGACGGCCTTCCCCGCGATGTCGGTTCTCTTTTTGCCGCCGTCCAGCAAGCGGTGGTAGGGTAGGGTGGGTATGGTTCGCGGCGGCCCGTAAAAATCCAACAGTCGACTATCCGGCCCGCTGTAGGCCTCCAACAAGGCGGCGAGGACACGCTGCTCGGTCGCGGGTCTTGAACGCAGCCGAGCAGACAAGTGCGGCATTAAATCTGCCTGGCTTTGAAAAAGCTGTCTGATCGCTCGCACCCGCTGGAACTCATCTAGCCCCTGGTCCGATTGCAGTGATTGGGTGCGCAGCAGGGGTTCCAGTGTGCGGCGATATTCGGGCCGCGCATAGACCTGCATCGCAACCACGGGAAGAGTGGGTCCATCCCCAGCCTCGGGTTTGAACAGCCAATATTGGTGAACCTTGACCGGCAGCTTGGGCAAAGGGAAAGGCGCCGATCCAGCCGCCGCATCCGCTAGCAAGGGGATAGGTGGAATAATGCGCTCGATGACCGCCTCGGTTTGCCCATCGCTCGCGGGGTGTGTTTCCTTTGCCAGAAAAGCGAACAGCACCACGTTTCCGGCTTCCCGCATGGCTCTTGCGAGCTCCTCATCGTCGCTCGCTTTTCTACCTTGTT
The DNA here is from genome assembly GCA_050740915.1 of Gammaproteobacteria bacterium. Taxonomy (GTDB): domain Bacteria; phylum Pseudomonadota; class Gammaproteobacteria; order JBOHHR01; family JBOHHR01; genus JBOHHR01. Next base: position 4,080 of record JBOIEG010001049.1, read on the forward strand.
CGAAGCGCACGTCGAAAGCGATCACCCGTGCGCCCCATCGAGTCAAGTTCCTAACGAGCTGAGCGTGTAGGGAACGAGGCCACAGTCTGGGTATGTTCGGGAGGCCGAGGCGCCGAGAGGATTCCTGGTCTATGGTAACCACCCGCACTTCGTCTGGGGCGGGTCTCTTGCCCCTCAGGCCAAAGAGCCAGGCGCCGCCCCAGTCGATTTCGAGGGGGTTCAAAACGGGCAGTGCGCAAAGCCCGATGACCCCCGCCACCGAGCCCAACGAAAAGCCTCTCTTTAATAAGCCAAAATTCATCGGCAGCGAAACTATACGGCTTGCGTAGTTTGGCGCTTACGGCGAAAATCTGACTTCGGGAGGCGCCCGTCTCTTATAACGACCAACGGAGGGAGCGTTTTCACCGTCGGCAACCTCGCTTGCAAAGGGGAGTTAACGCCGGCTATTTTGCCATTTTTCGGGGGGTTCGGACGATGAACGTCGGGCTGTTTACCGAGCTCACGGCACACGACCTTGCATTGATAGCCAAGCACGGTGCAAAGCGGAGCTATCTCAAGGGCACCATCGTGCTCAGCGAGGGCGATGAGAGCGACTGTTTTTACGTCATTAACGAGGGCAGGGTAAAAGTCTATGCCAGCGGCAACCAGGGCAAGGAAGTTATTCTGAGCCTCGAGGGTCCAGGGGAATACTTCGGCGAGCTGGCGTTAATCGACCAAAACCCACGCTCCGCGTCCGTGGTGACCCTGGAGGACACTTGCCTCACCGTGGTATGTCGCGCAGAAGTCGAAAAATGCCTTTCCGAGTACCCGGAACTGGCATTCAAGATGATGCGGCCATTGGTGCGACGAATCCGATTTCTGACCAGGAACGTGAAGAACCTCGCCTTGTTGGATGTTTACGGCCGGGTCGCCCGGACCCTGCTCAATCTCGCTCATGAGGAGAATGGGATAGGCGTCATCGAGCAGCGTTTAACCCACCAGGACATCGCCAACATGGTAGGGGCGTCACGGGAAATGGTGAGCCGGATCATGAAAGATCTAGCGGTGGGGGGGTATATCAAAATCGGAAAAAATAGGGTGATAGAAATCCCTGGTAAATTGCCCCTGGGATACTGACCGGCTAAGCTGAACGAAGAATGGACATCGTGCCGCGGAACCTCGAATTTTTCCAAGTCTGCTTATGACCTTTCCAAGGCGCGTATCCCCCGAGATCCTCGATGGGCTCGCGGGAAACGACCCCCGGGCATTGCGCGCCCGAGAAGACTTGCATCGGCTCAACACGCTGATCGGGCAGAGCTTTATCATGCGCCGCTTGCTTACCGCTGGCGCCGGCGAAAAACCGCCGCGAGTCGTAGTTGATCTCGGCTCGGGCGATGGCCGTTTCTCCCTGCGCGTGGCGCGCCGGCTTGCCCGCCGTTGGCCTTCCGTCAAGCTCTTTCTAATCGACCGCCAAGCCTTGGTGAGCGCCACCACCCTGGAGGCGTTTCGTGCGCTTGGCTGGGAAGCGACCAGCGTCAAGTCGGATGTCTTCGATTGGTTCGTGGATCACCCTCGAGAAGCTGTCGATCTGGTGACGGTGAATCTCTTCTTGCACCATCTCCAAGCCAGCGCACTGGCCATGCTATTTCAAAAACTGGCGCCTACAACCCGCGCGTTCGTGGCCTGTGAGCCTCGCCGATCGCTGATCGCGCTTGCCGGATGCACGTTTCTTGCGCTGGCCGGCATCGGGCGCCTGATTCGGCACGATGCGCGGGTCAGCGTCCATGCCGGTTTTTTGGGAAAGGAGCTCTCGGCGCTGTGGCCGCAGGATGGTCAGTGGCAGATCCAAGAATGGCGCGGCGGGGTCTTTAGCCATTGTTTCTTCGCACGACGGGTGTAACAGCAATGCCCGGTTACCGCTGTATTCGAGATCGAATTTTTCTCACGGTTTGGCTGTTTTTCGCCCTCGGTAGCTTGCCCGCATGCCAGAGCCTTCTCTGGTGGCAACAGACGCCGCTGGAGCCCACGGGGGGGCAAAAACCCGAAGTCCACCCGCCACCAAGAGCCAGCGCGTTCGACCTATCCGGGACCACCGATGTGGTCGGTGAACTGTATGTCGTGACAGCACGTGAAGACGATACCTTGTTCGATCTCGCCCGCCGTTACAACTTAGGCATAAGCGAAATCGTGGCGGCTAACCCTGGGGTCGACCAGTGGTTGCCCGGGGTAGGTACGCCGGTTGTCCTACCGACGCGGTACCTGCTTCCGGATGCGCCGCGCCAAGGTCTCGTCCTAAACCTTTCTGCGATGCGCTTGTTCCATTTTCCCAAAGCCATAGATGGCGTCACGCGCCAGGTGATCACCTATCCGATTGGGATCGGTCGGGAAGGATGGGGTACTCCCCAAGGGGCGAGCAAAATCGTGAAAAAAGTGGTCGATCCCACGTGGTATGTACCGCAGTCCATTCGTAAGGAGTACGCACAAGCCGGCGATCCCTTACCCGCCAAGGTCCCTCCGGGCCCGGACAATCCTTTAGGCGCATTTGCACTGCGCTTAGGGTTTGCGGGTTACTTGATCCACGGCACCAACAAACCGGCCGGGATCGGGATGCGGGTGAGCCATGGCTGCGTCCAGCTCTATCCAGAGGACATCGAAGCCCTGTTTGCACGTGTCCCGTTAGCAACCCCGGTGCGGATCGTAAACCAACCCTATCTCGCGGGTTGGCGCGACGGTGAGCTGTACCTGCAAGCTTATCCTCTACTTTCGGAGCAGCGCCGCGCCTGGGGCGAGGATCTACAGCCCCTGCACCAGGCGATCAAAAAAGCGCTGCAACGCTCGAAGATCGAAACGGCGATAGACTGGGAAAAGGCGGAACGATTGGCGTGCGCTGCGCGTGGGATCCCGGTCCCCCTCTCTCCCGCTGCCCCTGACTTAAAGGAAATCGTTGCGGCTTTACCCGTCTATCGGGCTCCTTCCCAGGGGATCTCTTTTGTGGACACCATGGAGGCGGGATCGATAACGGCAAACAAGGGTTGGTTTATTCAAGCCGGCAGTTTCAGACTGGAACGTAATGCGAAAAAGCTTGTGGCCATGTTGAGGCATATGGGTCCGCCCATCTCCGCGAAACCGATTCATGCCGATGGAACCCACCGCGTCTTAGCGGGTCCCTTTGCCAGCCGCGGGGAGGCAAAGAGGAATGCCGATCGGATAGAATCAAGCTTGGGCGAAGACACCGTGATCTTTGGCGATTTCGATTGATTCGGGGGCCTAGCGCTCTCACCCCGACGTAGGCAATACCCAAGTGACATACCCTGATCTAGCCGACCCGATCGGTGCGCTCTATTCACGTTATCCCAACCTTCTCGATGGCCCTCTGTCCATCGTGATCCCCATTTATAACGAGCAGGGCAGTATTAACGTCCTAGTCGAAGAAATCATCGCCTGCTTGGATCAGAAACTTGAATACGAGATCCTGATCGTCGACGATGGCAGTAGCGATGATTCCGTTGCCCGGGTGCTCGCTTTGCGGCAGGCAAACGCAGTGCCTTTGCGCCTCGTTCGCCACCGCTCGAATCTGGGCCAAAGCACGGCACTGTACAGCGGGATCAACATGGCCCAGTCCGAATGGGTGGCTACGCTCGATGGGGACGGCCAAAACGATCCCGCGGATATCTTACGCATGTTAGAGCAACTGGGAAATGGCCCCGATAATTTAGAGCTCATTTGTGGCTATCGTCGCCAGCGCATGGACGCCTGGATCCGCCGCGTTTGCGGCAGGGTCGCGAATGCGGTACGCAGCCGCCTGCTCTGCGATGATACCCCGGATACCGGTTGCGGGATAAAGCTGATCAAGCGCAGCGCCTTCTTGGCGCTACCTTTTTTTGATCACATGCATCGATTTCTTCCGGCCTTGATCAAACGCCAGGGCGGTGCCGTGATCTCGCTCGAAGTCCACCACAGAGCGCGCCGGCACGGGTATTCGAAGTACGGCCTGCATGATCGCCTGTGGGTGGGCATCGTTGACCTTTTTGGTGTTTACTGGTTACAGCGGCGAGGCAGAATACCCGATTACGAAGAGGTGGCTAACGCATGAGCAATGAACAGATATGGTTGATCATCGGTTTTTCCGGGCAGGCTTTGTTCTCCGCGCGCTTTCTCGTGCAGTGGCTTGCGAGTGAGCGCCGGCGCCGCAGCGTCATCCCGATCGCGTTCTGGTATTTGAGCCTAGGAGCCTGTCGGACTTAGGTTGAACACCAAAGCCATAACGTGCGTGTTGAGCGCCAAAATCGAGGTTCGGGTGGTCATCAAGGCAATCGACTCCGTGAGTTGATGATGGACAGACTCTTCTC
>JBOIEG010001050.1:0-3317 GCA_050740915.1 Gammaproteobacteria bacterium
GGCTCGCGCCCCCGTCCCCGACGACGGTGTCGTAGCCGTTGGGAAGCGTGAGGATCATCTCATGGATGCGGGCACGCTGGGCAGCCTCGATGATGCGCGCCGAACAGGCTTTCGCATCACCCATACGTGCGATGTTTTCCGCCACGGTGCCCGGGAATAGGGTCACGCTCTGCGGCAAATAGCCGATGTAACGGCCCAGATCGCCTTGCGCCCAGTCGTGGACATCGGCGCCGTCGAGCCGCACATAACCGTCACTCGGCTTGTAATAGCCCACCAAAAGTCGAGCGAGCGAAGTCTTGCCTGAGGCACTCGGGCCAATCACACCGAGGCTCTCGCCCGGATCCAGGCTGAAGTCGATGGCGTTAAGAATATAGTGATCCCGATGGATGAAAAATAACAGGCGCTCCGCCACAAGCTTGCCGCGCGGTTCGGGTAGCAGAATATCGGACTCGTTGGCGCGCGCCTCCGCGAATAGGCGATCCAGGCGGCGATACGCCTCGCGTACGTTGATGAATGCCTTCCACGCCCCGATGACATGATCGATGGGCGCCATCACGCGCCCTAGGATGATGGTGGATGCGACCATGATACCGGGGGTGACGGCATGGTTATTAATGATTAAGTAGGCGGCGGCGCCCATGCACAAGACCTGCGCCACGAAACGCACGAGCTTGGCGGCCGCTTGAACTTGGCTGCTCGACTTATTGGCGGCCGCCGTATGGTCAAGATAACCGTCGTTGAGTGTCGACCAGCGCGCGGCAACTTCGGCTTGCATACCGAGCACCGACACTACCTCGGCATTTAATAAGGCGGCGTTGGCAAATGACGATGTCTGTCGCAACATGTCGTTTGACTGTTTCTGCCTTCCGCCGGTAATGCGCTCGTCGATGACGGTCAATACCAACAGCAGGCCAGTGGCTATAAGGGCGATCAGTGCCAACAGCGGGTTAAACAGGAAAATGATGCCAAGAAAAAATGGGATCCAGGGAAGCTCGGTAAACGCTTTGATACCGCGGCCGCAAAGAAAGGATTGAATGGTTCGGACGTCTTCTAGACCGTTCTTGGGAATATCCGCGCGGTTAGCGGTCTTCAAGGTCATTTCCAGAACATCAGTCCCCAATAGCTTCTCCACCACGACAGCAAACCTAATCAAGAGCTTGGAGCGCAGCCCGTCGAGCAAGCCATCGATGCCCAGGAGAAATAGGGAGATGAAGGTGAGCATCACCAAGGTTTCATTGCTGCGACTGCTCAGCACGCGGTCAAAGATCTGCAGCATGTAAAGCGGCGGGACCAGCATGAGTATATCGATGACCAAACTGAACAGGGCCGTATACACGACGAACGCCTTGCACCGCGACAGGATGGCCTTCATTGGCGATTGCTGGGTTGTTACCGTTGGCGTTACCATGAGACCCGCCGTCAAGACGAGTTAGACGCCCGGCGCTTGGGCATTTTCGCGGGGACACCGGTATCGATGCAGGCCTTGATCAACTCCCGATACTTCGCCAGGGCATCACGGACGGGGTACTTCTTGACGACGCTACGCCGAGCAGCGGCACCCAAATGGGCCATGCGCTGTGGGTGGGAAAAAGCGGCATCGACGGCGTCGGCGATCGCCTCGGGGGACAAGAAATCGACCAATAGGCCGTTTTTCCCGTGCTGGAGTACCTCTCTTACCGGCGGCGTATCCGAGCCGATGACCACGCACGCTGTCGCCATGGCCTCCATTAAGGACCAGGATAGGACAAAGGGCACGGTAAGGTAGACGTGCGCCGTCGATACCTGTAATAAATTGAGGTGGTCGGGATACGGAAGAAACCCTATAAAATGCACCCGATTCGGGTCGATGTTCACTTCGCTGAGCATCTTCTCGCGGTAGTTTTTTTGCTTGGGTAAGCGAGCGCTATAGCTCACATCGTCGCCACCGGAGATGACCACATGACAGTTTGGCCGGCGCCGGCAGATGTGTTCGACGGCACGCATAAACACGTGAAAACCACGATGGGGCTCTAAGTTTCGCGCCGTGAAGGTAACGATCTCCATGTCCTTTTGGAGGACCAGACCGTTCGGAAGCGTGAAAGTAGCGCGCGGGTTGGTCACCGCCGTATCGACATCAATCCCGTCATGAATGAGGGCTATCTTATTTTGGTATTCCTGTGGGAAAGCCCCTTTTGCCAATTCGTGGGACTAACGCCTTTGTCACAGGCATCCAAGTATAGAAGTGTCACGGCGTTACGCGTTCGGATCCTTAGATGATCAGCATCGGTAATGGGAAATTCAGGATCAAAATCCGCATCGACGCCGCGCGCGCGGTAGTAGAATTCGCAATACCAGATGAGCGGGCTATCGGGAAAAACATCCTTAAAATACAGCACTTCGCCCCATCCGATGTGGGCAAAGGTGACGTCCGGGGTGAATCCCTTACGCTTCAGTCCATGCAATAGCCTCACGACTGCCTGACCGTTCAGCACAGACGCCTCGATATTGTATACGTAGTGGTGAATGTTCGGCGTTGGAGCTCGCGTTGGACGGTATGCCTGTCTCGCCAGTCGATCGTACGCCGCGTCCTTTAACCCGGGCGCGTATTCCCGCATGACAGCGACGACTTGATTCGCTGGATCGGCCACCATGTGGCAAGCGAGATGTTTGAACTGTCCGGGAAAGTTTTGATGGATAAAAAGAGCTTTCATGGTCCTTCGGTTGGTTTATCGTGATCTTTGGCGCAACATCGATAAGTCCTCAAGCTCGCTATACCTCGGAAGGCGACATTAAGGCAATTTCGTAAATGCCAGCGAGCCAGCCGATGAGTTGAGCGCGTAGCACGAGAACATGCTCTTGCTGGTACTGATCCGTTCGGTATCCCCTCTTAAAAGATAGGTGCAAAGGTCTTGCTTGTCACCATGGTTAGGGACGATTTTTTTGTAGAAAGCGACGGAATGGACCGTGGTGGAAGTAATTTCATTACCCAGCAAGGGATCGGCCCCGTGCCAACTTTAGGAGAACGCGGCTAGGAGTCCTTTACCAGGAGCCGAAATCTGGGCACTTCGAAAAATGGGCTCCAAAAACAACGATACCTGAGGCGGCCTCATCGCGATCATGGTGTCCTTCCGGTAAGCCTGCATGAATTCCGCTGAGGTTCTTGATATCGTCAGTTGCCGCTTTAGGAGTGCAGGAAGGACAGCTGATGGTAACCGCAAAGATACGGGCGGGTACACCCGCACATGCCGATCCCCTCGAGCAGGTTCATCGGCGCTTCGAGGGCTGGCGCAGGACTCGCGAGCGTCTCTCGCCCATCCCTGAGGCGCTGTGGGCTTCGG
>JBOIEG010001051.1:0-1853 GCA_050740915.1 Gammaproteobacteria bacterium
GAGAAGAGTCTGTCCATCATCAACTCACGGAGTCGATTGCCTTGATGACCACCCGAACCTCGATTTTGGCGCTCAACACGCACGTTATGGCTTTGGTGTTCAACCTAAGTCCGACAGGCTCCTAGGCGATTCAACGCGTGCTGGGTGGGCGGTGCGACGATTGGTAACGCTGTCGATTGGTCCACAGCGCCGCCGACGCGGGCAGATATCACTGATCCGTAAATCGTTGTGCGACTCTGACCCTTAGACCACCCTCTGGGGCGTAAAAAGCACCTTGGAATTCAGGGCGATTGACCTGCTTTGCCAACTCCAATCTGGTCATCCCCAGTATTGTAGAAGTCACCACTTTTGTTTCGTGCATTGCAAAAGAATGTCCTACACAGTGCCGACTACCACCACCAAAAGGCGCCCAGTGATATAGGCTTACTTTGATTCCCTTAAACCGTTCTGGCATGAATCTATCTGGATCCGGATAGATGTCCGGGTTCATGTGTAATAGATTAAGAGCAGTTCGCGACCAAAGTTTCCTTCGGCAAGTTAAAACCATCAATTTTAAAAGAGTCCTTTAGCAGACGCAGACTCGCATTGAATAGAAATGGGCTGATCCGGAATGTCTCCAATAGGACCAAATCGAGATACTGCAGGTGATCGACATTCTCACTGTTGACGGGATCCCCTCTAAGCACCTCATTAATTTCCTTATGTAGCTCGTGGTATACGTGCGGGCAACTTAGAATCCAATAAAAAGCCCAAGTCATCATGGTTGCTGTTGTACCGACACCTCCCACTAAAAGGGCAACCAACTCATCACAAAGTTCGGCGTCAGTAAGTGCTTCCCCATCGTCACTCTGTGCGGCTATCAGAAATGACATAACATCCGGTTGACGGGAGTGATTTGGCTCGCAACGGCGCGTTTCCAAGATAGAGGCTACAAGCTTTGTCAGCTCACTGCATATACTCAACCGTTCCTCGTAAGCTATCCCCAGCTGTTCTAGTTCGACTATCCGATCACACACCTTTTCCGTTTGGTTTTTGTTCTCTCCACCTAAGACGGTATCAACAATGGTATCCTTTGCGATCACTTTGAGGTAATAAAATAGCCTCCTCCGCAGAATTTGTGGGTAAAAGGACGCGGGGGTTTCCCTTGATGGAAGCAAAGACACTATCTTTTTGAGACGACAAATTTGTTGTTGATCTGCTTTCATGATGAGCACCCGATCCACCCAAGGTGCCCTGTCGAACAGCGTCGTCGAGGGCTTCAACAACAAGCTAAAACTGACCACCAGAAAAGCCTACGGCTATTCCAGCTTCAGAACAATAGAAATCGCTCTATATCACACACTTGGCGCACTACCCGAGTCCGAATCTGCCCACAAATTTTGCTGAGGAGCCAAAAATCAAATACAATGAATGCGACAGCGTGAATAAGACGATTGTGTTAAAAGCGATGGATGTCGAAGGGTAAGGACGACAGCGTTTCAAAACTAAGCGCTAGGGTTTTGACCGTCAGCCTCTGGTAAAACTTCCCCTAGCTTTTCCTGATCTAAATACCAGTTCGCGGGCGGGGCAGCCGCCGAGTAAACCGGATCGTCGTTTCGGCTATCCGGCTGTCAGCCCAGAAGGATGAGCCTGTGAGCCAATTGATGACGGCACAAGAAGATGGATGGAAGAAAAAGAGTCGCGGCTGAAGTGCATGACGGGATCGGGCAGAGTTTGAGCGCTAGGAAATATGGCTCCTCAGCAAAATTTGTGGGTAGTTTTCTACTTGATAGACCCCATGGAGTTAAGGGCGTCTGAGGAAAACAACGATTCTGACGCAAGTCCTACAGGCTCTGGCTGTGGATATATGGACA
>JBOIEG010001052.1:0-3810 GCA_050740915.1 Gammaproteobacteria bacterium
CGTTTGGGGCGAATTGGCGGGTTTTGCGAGGGCTAGGCGACATTCCACCCGCGCTTGTCTCACCGGCGCCGGTATCCCCTCTCGGCGGCTTATCGCCGCGAATATCGAAAAATTCACAACCTCTGACTCCAGACCAGACTGAAACAAAAGTATTTTCTAATTCAGCAATGAGCCTGAAAAGATAATAGATCGGAGCCACCGAGGAGACTCGAACTCCTGACCTGACGATTACGAATCGTCTGCTCTACCGGCTGAGCTACGGTGGCAAGAATCAACCAACTGATTTTAACTGCAAAATCTGGTAAAGCGAACCTGCTAAATCGTTGCCAAGCGCTGCGTTATTAATTTATATCTTATTGTTTTATAAAGTAGCTTTAGCGATAGACTAACTTATTACGAATCAGCTGCTCTACCGACTGAGCTACACCCGCACGGGCGGGCCGACACTATAAAAAACAATAAGCGCTCACCGCAATCTTAAATAAAAGGCGGCGGCGATCTTGTTTCGCAACGACGATAAGCCCGTTATTTTCCGGGCCGGGCTGTATGCACCCGCACGGTGATATCCACCCCATCCATAGCCGCGCCCTCCGGCAAATCTGGAAGCCGCGTGAGTTGCACTTCCTCGGCACGAAAATCTGTCAGTGTGCCCGCTTCCACGTCATAGAAATGATGGTGAGGCGCGGTATTGGAATCGTAGAACACTTTGGTCGGATCAACGATCACGGTGCGCAATAACCCACACTGGGCGAACAGCCGCAAGGTGTTATATACGGTTGCCTTCGACGCGGCTGCGCCGGCTTTCCGTAACGCAGCAAGCACGTCCTCCGCTGACATATGCTGTGGCTGAGACAACATGATGCGCGCGATTTCCACACGCTGGGGCGTGGGAGAAACACCCGCCTCCTCCAATTGGGCCTCGACGGCCTCTTGTGTCAGCTGTCGCCCGAGTTTCATGCCGCTAATTATAGGGCACTTCGATTAATTCGGAGTGCCCGCCGTCATAGGGACGTGAGGACATTGGTCAATCACCCTAAGTGATTGACCAATGGAGCAAAGCAAAAACCACGCTTTTTGCGATTCGATAAATTGCAGGAAAGCAATTTATCGAAGTGCCCTATAGTGGCTTGCCGTGAACAGATAAGTCCTCGTGCTCGAACCGGCGTGAGCTCGCTGCCCGTTATCTTGCGATGTACGGGCGGGGTCATACGCCAACGGCTCGACGATAGGGGGGCGTCGAAAAATGAGATCGGCGAGCAAACGCGCAGAAGCCGGCGCGAGGGAAATTCCATTGCGATAGTGGCCGGTGCTGACATACAGCCCTGTGAGCCCTGGATGTGCGCCTATCCAGGGGATACCCTCGGGGGAACCGGGTCGCAGCCCCGACCATTGCCCGACGACGGGATAGTCCTTTATGCGGGGGTACATGCGCCAGGCGGCTGTCGTTAGGGTTTCCCTGGCTTCGGTGGTGATGACGTTACTAAATCCCACGTTTTCCAGGGTGCTGCCGAGAAGCACGTACCCGTCCCGCCGCGGAATGAGGTAGTGATCGCGCTTGACGAGAACATGCCGCACCTGCCCCGGCTTTGCGGCGATGAGCAGCATCTGGCCGCGGACGGGGCGCAATTCGAACCCTATGCCTAGAGATCTCAAAACCGATGCGCTCCACGCTCCGGCCGCTACCACGACGATGGGGGCATAAATTCGGCCATCGCAGGTAACAACGCCTGCCGCTTTTCCCTTGTCGCTTAGGATCCCTTGCACCTGCGCCGAAAGCTGCTTGACTCCTTTTTGCGCTAAGCTCAGCTCGAGGGCGCGCAACAAACGGGGGCTGCGGATCTGCGCCACCTGCGGGAACCAAAGGGCTCCATTTTCGCCTGCATCGACACCAGGCTCCAGGGATTTAAGGCTGCGCTGGTCGAGGAGTTGCGCATCGGAAGTGAATGAACTTTCCGCCGTCGCGAGCTCCTCCCATAATGCGGGCTCCAAGATGAGAAGCCCTGACTGCAACCATTCCGGATCGACGCCGGAGCACACCGTAAGCTCTAAAGCCAGTTGCCGGTACCGAGCGTGGCTCCATTTCAGAAGAGGCAAAAGGGCCGGGCAAATACGCCACGGGTACAGCGGCGCCAGCACCCCGCCACTCGCCCATGAGGCAGCACCGGCGCTTCGACGTCCACGCTCCACCACGGTGACCTGCAAGCCCTCCTGTGCTAGCTCATAGGCAGTGAGCAGCCCGATCACGCCCCCTCCCACCACGACGCAGTCGGAGATCAGAGATGGTTCACCGGTTAAAACGCTGGCCAAAGTCACAGGCAGTGCTGATGCGAAAAGTGCTTCGACTCGATCGCCCTGCTTACAAGCTACCTCGAGCGCGGGTCGCGCACTTTGTTCATGGGGCGTCTAACTCGTAGCCGCGGCCTTGGTCAATTCTCTCGGCAGGCTGAACACGACATTTTCGCGGATCCCGGCTGCCTCCTGCACGGTTTCCCCACCCCACTTCCTCAGGCGTTCTACCACCTGCTCGACCAAAGCTTCGGGCGCGGAGGCGCCGGCTGTCACGCCGATGACATTCTTGTCCTTTATCCAATGCTGCTCGATTTCATCCGCACTGTCGATAAGGTATGCCGGGATCCCCTGTTTTTCCGCTATTTCCTTAAGCCGCGTGGAATTGGAGCTGGTTTGCGATCCGACCACTAAGATCACATCACACTGCTTGACCAGCTTTTTTACCGCATCCTGGCGGTTCTGGGTGGCATAGCAGATATCCTCTTTCTTAGGTCCCACGATGGCGGGGAAGCGCTTGCGCAAGGCGTCGATCACCATCGCGGTGTCATCCATCGATAAGGTAGTCTGGGTTACGAAGGCGAGGAATCCAGGGTTCTTGACCTCTAACTTCCATACATCACCAACACTTTCCACTAAATACATTCCGCCTATGCCATCACGCCGCCGGTATTGTCCCAAGGTACCCTCGACCTCCGGGTGTCCCGCGTGCCCGATCAGTATGCACTCGCGACCCTCGTCCTGATACCGGCCCACTTCCATATGTACTTTGGTAACCAGCGGGCAGATGGCGTCGAATATGCGCAATTGACGTCTGGCGGCCTCTTCGCGAACGCGCTTGGCAACGCCATGGGCGCTGAAGATAACGGTAGAGTCATCAGGCACCTCGTCCAGCTCATCTACAAAGACGGCGCCTTTTTCTCGCAACCCATCTACCACATATTTGTTATGCACCACTTCGTGGCGCACATAAACCGGGGCGCCAAAAAGCTCCAGCGCTCGCTCCACGATACCGATGGCTCGATCCACGCCGGCACAAAAACCACGAGGATTGGCAAGGATGATCTGCATACACACTTTCCTCTTTACCTTGTAACCACATTACGTTGACCGAAATTACCTGTCAACAGGCGTTTGCCTGTTGGTCCCGCCCTTGAAAGAACGGGTCCTGTTCGTCCATGCCGAGTGCTTCCGGGATGGGCGCACGTGTTGCGGCGAGGGAAACAAAGACCTACGGCAACAACTGGTGACCAAGAACGCGAAAATCGTCGTCGAGGGCGATGGCCACGGACAGGCGCAATCGCTGCATTAAGGCGAAGCTGGTGCAGTCCGTAAAGCTAAAGGATTGATCGCGGTACCGCGTGAAGGTGTCCCACGCGGCTTCTTCATCCTGCGGTCACCGTCTCATAAGCCGTGTCCTTTCGGCAGGTCTGTGGAGGCGCCGTCAGATCCTCCTTGGCCGAGATTCCAGTGCGCCTATCGAGGCGCAGAATCCGAGCCAGGACTGTGCGCGAGAGGACAGCT
>JBOIEG010001053.1:0-3066 GCA_050740915.1 Gammaproteobacteria bacterium
CGAGAAGAGTCTGTCCATCATCAACTCACGGAGTCGATCGCCTTAATGACCACCCGAACCTCGATTTTGGCGCTCAACACGCACGTTATGGCTCTGGTGTTCAACCTAAGTCCGACAGGCTCCTAGCAGCTTTTGGATGAGAAGGGTGAGATAGCACGCCGCCTATGTTGCGGACGACGACAATAGGGCTTCGCCCCTCCCGATTTTATTTTATACGAGTCTACACCCGTTTCTGCACGAGCGTGCTAATCGCTCTAATCCACCGACTGCCCACACTCCGACGGGCCAGACTTGAGGGCCGCAAAGCGGATCAGCAAGATTTACATACTTACTATTCCTTCTTGTACTTAAGGCCCACCGAAAACGGGTTCTAAGCCGAGTTGCAGACGTCCTGTTTGGGTGTCGCGTGTAGCAGGTCGCCTGATGCTCTTTGACCTCGGGTATTACGACTTTAACCTCTTCGCCCGTATCCACCACCAGGGTGGCTTCTTCCTCTCACGGCTGAAGTCCAACGCGAACCCGACGCTTACCGCCGTTCATCGCACGCATCGAGGTCGCGTACTCGCTGGGGTCGGGCTTTCGCTTACGCAAGCCCTTACTCGCTTGCAGGGCGAACTCATCGATGGGGAGGTCGAACTGACCTACCGCAAACGCCGCTACAACGGTCAGCGGCGCACCGCGCGCCTCTCGGTACGGCTCGTGGGGCGATGTCACAGTACCACCGGCGAGTACCACCTCTACCTCACCAACGGTCCCACCCGAGCGACTCCCCGCCGAGGACGTACAGGCCACCTACGCCTTGCGCTGGCAAATTGAGCGGCTGTTCAAGGAACTCAAAAGGCACTATCGGCTTGAGGACATGCCCAGCTGTAAGCGCGACATCGTCGAGTCCTTGCTGTACGCCGCGATCCTCTCGCTCGCCGCCAGCCGCCGCTTGCTCCAGGCACTGCGCCAAGCCCTTCCAGCCCAAGCTCCACGGTTGAAGGAACATCGCTTCGCGGTGTTGCTCGCTGTTCTCGCCGATGACCTGCTTACCATCGTCATTCACGATGGCCGGCTTGGCTCGGCACCTGCAACAACGCTTATGCAAACCTCCTATTTGTCGAGGGTCGCATCCACAATGGCGGCGATCTTATCGATGTCGTAGCTTGGTTTGCGTCCGCGTCCCGGAGCGATCTCCCACAGTCCGTCCAATCGCTGCTGGCAGAAGTGTTGACGCCACAGCATGACGGTCTTGCGGTTAACCGACAACTGCTCAGCGATGGGCCACGTCGGATTGTCCTTCAGCCGCGGCTAGCTTGCTGAGGCGTGCCGTGAGCCGCCACCCGCCACCCACTGCTGCATCTGCTGCCGCTCGGCAGACGAAAGTTCGGTGGAGAAGCCCATACCCGAGCATAACGCTGATCAGGGTTGTCTGTCCAGTTATATATTGGACATTACACTAGCCTACTGCGCTATCGAAGATAAAACCCACCCATGCAGCGTTGGTGCTTAACCGATCACGGATGTCGCGCGCTTGGTGCTGAACGGCACCGAGCTCGGTGGTGGTTCGGTGCGCGTCCACAGACCGGAGAATGCAGCGGGCGGTGTTTAAGCTGCTCGGCATCGATGAAGAACAAGCGAACGCTAAATTCGGATTTCTGCTCGAAGCCTTAAAATACGGTTGTCCGCCGCACGGTGGGATCGCTTGGTCTAGACCGCCTGGTGATGCTGATGAGTGGCGCGCAGTCTATCCGCGATGTCATCGCTTTTCCCAAGAGCCAGACGGCGGGTTGTCCGCTGACTTCCGCACCCACGGCGGTGAGCGAGGCGCAGCTTCGGGAGCTCGAGGTACGGGTACGAGACCTTAGGCCCTGACCCAACATCGGTTACGTGGTGTTTCCATAACCCCTCAGTAGATCCCTTACGCTGTGACTATGATTTGCATGTATTTCACTCTCGTCGATCAAACAAGGATGGGCCGCCGACCAAAGTCCGGCACCAGATGGGGTTTCGAAGCGCTCGTCGTGTCTTAGCTCGGTCACTCGTGCTGCTCGCTGCCAAACCCCCTGAAGGAGTTTAAATACTGCGTACCTTGCCTCCATGACGTGATCGCCCCGCTCTTGTTTTTGAATCCAACTTCACACAGATCACTCGACATCATGCAGGTTCCGTTACTGGATATATTTATTCCTCCGGATGATATATCACCGATATTTGTGGTGGTACTACAGAGACGCCCCGCGGTTGGCGGAATTATGGCTATTGTTCTATACTCGGTACCGTTGATTCGCATGGCGAAAATGTGATGAGCCATTAAATCCCAAGATTTCCCACAAATGGTTTTTTTAGTATAAACCGCTTAGTTTCCTCCAACGAAGCTGAGGATACTATATGAAAGTATTAGGAGTTGGATTAAGCAAAACTGGCACTTTTTCGCTTCACACTGCCCTACAGAAATTGGGGCTGAACGCCCTGCATTACGATATGCACAGACTTAACCGCGTATTGGACGGCTCGGACTCCTCTCCTAATTTTCGCATCTATGATGACCTTGATGCCGTGACGGACCTGCCGGCAGCCGCATTTTACGATGAATTGCTCCAGGCCTATCCGGAGGCGAAAGCGGTGCTTACCATTCGAGACGTGGACGCATGGTGGGAGAGCATTGAGAAGCATTTCAACCGGCATTACCGCCTCCCTTCTTTCAATCCATTCAAGCGGCAGGAGAACAGAATATTCCGCATCTCATTGCGCAATTATGTCTATGGCTCGACCAGGGCGACGGAGTTTCTCTATAAAAAGCGCTATCTCGAGCATAATGCACGGGTGCAGGCGCAAGTGCCTGGGCATCGCCTGCTGGTGATGGATATTACCGCCGGAGACGGCTGGGAGAAGCTCGGCCCGTTTCTAGGACTGCCGGTTCCGGCAATCCCATTCCCGCACGAGAATAAAGCGCTCTAGGAGCCTGTCGGACTTAGGTTGAACACCAAAGCCATAACGTGCGTGTTGAGCGCCAAAATCGAGGTTCGGGTGGTCATCAAGGCAATCGACTCCGTGAGTTGATGATGGACAGACTCTTCTCGG
>JBOIEG010001054.1:0-2757 GCA_050740915.1 Gammaproteobacteria bacterium
AATCAGCTCGATTATGTCCCCACCCGTACCTGGGTCGGTAATCAGATCTATCTACTCTCGACGCTGCTTGCCCACAATCTCGGCCGTGAACTGCAGATGATCGCCCATCCGCCTTCGCGAACAACTCTAGAGAAACGCCCCGCCCTGTGGGCCTTCGTCCGCCTTGACACCCTACGGCGACGGCTTATCCAGCGTGCCGGCCGGCTGATCCGCCCGCAAGGCCAACTCACTCTCAGTCTGTCCGTAAACCCAGCCGTCCGCGACGAGCTGTTACATTACCTGGAGGCTCTGAAAGCTGCCTGAGACCAGCAAACAACGAAAACTTATGCAACGCTGGGGTCAAGTGCCAACGATCCCTCGTATGCCGCGCCGGAGGGCAATGTTGGGGTCGAGCAATAATCATGAAGCGCGGTGACATCGATCCGCTGATGTTGCTAACGAGTTGCTCTTATGTCGACTAGGTTGATATTCGAGCTATTGATGAGCAAGTTGCGCCTTAGCGTCCCCGTCGCCCAGCCGCTGCTCGTCGCTTTTTTGCTCTGCGCATGTGCTGCGGTGGAACCTGAGTACGACAGACCGCAGACGCGTGTTGCCCCGATGGCAGTTGGGAGCACATTGGGGCCGAGCAGAGATCGCAATGGTTCATCGAGACGGGTTGACGGGAACGTGGGAGAAAAGAGTTACGCGACTCGAGTCGAGGCATGACAATCGATTAGGAGGAACACATACCATGAGCAACTTACAACCACTTGGACTTCTTGTCGGCCGCATCCTGCTGGCTCTGATCTTTATCGGCTCCGGCTTCGGCAAGATCACGGGATTCGAGGACACCGCGGCCTATATGGCCAGCAATGGCATGCCGATGGTGGAGGTGTCGCTCATTGCTGCGATCCTGATCGAGTTGGGCGGCGGCCTCCTACTCGCTGTTGGGTACAAAGCACGCGGGGCGGCGCTCGCGATCTTGCTATTCCTGATCCCAACCACCCTGATCTTTCACGCCTTCTGGGCGGTAGACCCCGATCAAGTGAAGATGCAGATCATTCAGTTCCAGAAGAACCTAGCAATCATGGGCGGCATGCTCTATGTCGTGTTTAACGGCCCGGGCCGCATTAGCTTGGACCGGGCTTAGTGCGCCCTGACCCAAATCCTGGTCAGGTCTCACACTACGACGTTACGCTTAATAAGGGCATGGAGGGGGCAATCGGCGAGGTGCTCGGGATGCTCGTTCGCACCCCAGTGCATCAGTATCGTGCTCACCCACCGCTGATTCGAGCTTCGTCCCAGATGACAATGCACCGAACAAAGAAAGCCTGGTTTATGTTGCAGCGTGAATGGCCGCTATTTGGGAGCATCGGCACCACGGCGTTGTTTGTCGTATATGGCCAAAGCTGGCTTGCCGATCTCTCCAACCCGCTCTGGTTCGTTCTTATTCTGGGATGGCTCTTCTGTGTGATTCTGCTCTCGGCCTTCGCCGTGGTGCGCCATGCGGAAGGTCTCGCCGTGCGGCTCGGCGAACCTTTCGGTACGCTCGTGCTGACGCTGTCCATGAGTGGCATGGAGATGATGATGATCGCGGCGGTCATGTACACCGGCCATGGGGAATCTTCGCTGGCGCGTGACACCATGCTCGCAATCGTGATGATCGTACTGAACGGACTGGTGGGTACCAGCCTGCTGTTCGGCGGGTTGCGCTACCACGAGCAGACGTACAACCTCTACGGGGCAAACGCCTTTCTGGCCGTGATCCTGCCATTGTCGGTGCTCGGACTGATGCTCCCGAGGTTCACCGTGTCGTCTCCGGGACCCACCCTCTCCCCACTGCAGTCCGCGTTTCTCATCTTTATGTCGGTGGGCCTGTATGGTGTGTTCCTCGCGATTCAGACCATGCGCCATCGCGACTATTTTGTTTCGACCCGCGCTGCAGCAGCTACGACGGATCACCAAGGTGCGGACATGCATGGCAGGCTTGAGGTTCAGTCGGTGGGCTATCACAGCCTGTTGCTGCTGGCGTATGTCGTCCCAATTGTTATCCTGGCCAAACAGATCGCGGTGCCGATTGATTACGGCATCAGCGTTTTGGGTGCGCCTGCTGCGCTCGGAGGTTTACTTGTGGCGGTGCTGATACTGTCTCCCGAATCCCTGGCCGCTGTCCGGGCCGCACTGGCTAACCAGCTTCAGCGCTCGATCAATCTCTCGCTGGGAACCGCGCTGTCGAGCATCAGCCTGACGATCCCGGCGGTCCTCATCATCGGCTTCATTACGGACAGAACGATCATCCTCGGACTCGATGCCGTCGATACGACGTTACTGTTATTGACCTTGGCGGTGAGCATGCTAACCTTCGCCCTTGAACGAACCAACGTCTTACTCGGAGCGGTGCATTTGCTCCTGTTTCTCGCCTATCTGACGCTCATCTTTGAGAAATGAAAAGCAGAAACAATTCGCTCCCTAAGCTCGATGGCGACGGACGTGCCGAAGAGCGGTGCCCCGGTGAGGCGCTACGCGGTGTTCAAGGTCGACGTAGCAGGAGCGACCTACGATTGCTCGCTAGTTTGGCGTAGCAAGGCCGACTGCCTCTTACGGAGTATAACACCCATTTCGGTGAAACGCCGTCCTCAGCCGCGACGCCTCAGGGCCAGATCACTAAAAAACTGTTGACAACAGGCGGTTATCGTGATCGAGTATCGCTTTTTTAGGGGAGATACTCATGGCACAGCGAACCGACGCATCGATTGTTGCGCCCTTTTCGACTCTGGA
>JBOIEG010001055.1:0-2653 GCA_050740915.1 Gammaproteobacteria bacterium
GAGAAGAGTCTGTCCATCATCAACTCACGGAGTCGATTGCCTTGATGACCACCCGAACCTCGATTTTGGCGCTCAACACGCACGTTATGGCTTTGGTGTTCAACCTAAGTCCGACAAGCTCCTAGAATCGGGGATTTTTCGGGCGGCGCGGGGCACCATGTTTCGGGCGTTTTGGCGTCTTGGGCGGGTTTGGGCGAAGGTGAGATGCACACGCATGGACGGAGTGCCTATCCTCGAACTATGCGCTTGCTCGACAGGTTGCGGAAGAAGGCGTCGCTATCCATGTCAAGCGCCGCCGACCACTCCTCGGCCTTTCTCGGCATCCTCCGATAGCCTGAGCGCGCCCAACATGTCGGGACGCTCCCCGTATATGTTGAGAGCGCGCGCCGCGGCGTTCCCTTGATCCGCACGCCACTGAACCTTTCGCGGCGTCCCAGGGAATTACCAAAGAAAAAGCAAGGGCGGCACGTACGGACAGAGGTACCCGGTTTCCCGATGAGGTTGGCGACCCGCGGAGACTGCACCTGTCTTGATCAATCTTCAAAAAACGAGAGAAGCAACGCCATGTATAGAAAGACATCTATCGATGCGCCTTTGGAGCCATCAAGCCACAACCATCTGCGGATGGTATGGGTATGGACCGGCCAGGGCCTCGGCTGCCGCTGGGTCGATAGCCCGACGGCGGCCCACCGGGCCCCGTCGTCGCCCCGCTACGGTGCATCGGGCAGACGCGTCTTTGTCCCGATCGCGTCGCCGGGCGGGCCGCGGCATAAACTCGGGTAGTACCACGGGCGGTGCCAACGATGCTTTCTGCCTCACATTCTCAAGGTCTGCATCACCGACCACGGGAACACCACTCCGAGACTGCCACGCCAAGCGTATGCGTTGACCTTGCCGTCGGCATCGAGCAGCGAGGGGTCACTTCGGACCGCAGATCCCGGGCTTGTCGGCGTACCCGAGGAAGACTTAACGGAGGGTTTTCTTCGCCGCAGAACGAATCGCGCGTTCATGTCCGGTGATCAGCGATTCGCGCAGGGGATCGGAGGCATCCAGCGAGTCGGCTAGCTGTTGAATCACGGCGCGGCTCTGTTGCCTGAAGGCCTCGGCCTCGGGTTGTCGGCCTTGCCGCTCGCATAGCTTTGCGGCGGTTGTGTAAACGCGCCACGCGGCGAGCGGCACTGCCGATCCCGCACTGGGGCTTGAGCATTCCGGAGCCGCAATCACATATAGGTGCCACTCGGTGACGGGAGCCTGAGCGTCCATCATTGGTGCTAACGCAAGAGCGATCTCCGCTTCCGCCTCATCCCATTGCCCATCCGCCATAGCGATCTCGGCGAACAGCCGGTGCCCTAAGGCCAGGTAGGTGCGCTCCGGCGGCAGCGCGGCAATCGCACAAAGCTTGGTCCCCATTTCCCGCGCTTGGATCAGATCGCCTTGCGCTAGCCAGTATTCAGCTAGCCCCTGGTAAAGCGGAAGACACCATTGCCAGTCCGTTATGCCCTGCTCGCCTTCAACCAAGCGCATCGCCTTGCTGAAGCACTCGTACGCGCGCCGGTGATCCTGGAGACCCAGATGCGCCCTGCCTGCCAGGATAAGAGCGTGGCTGCGGATGGTGTGGTCGCGTCCCTCTCGAACGAGCTTCAATACCCGCGCGCAGTGCCCGCGCGCGCCGTCGAAATCCAGCGCCTCTTCGTGCAGCCGCGCAAGGATGAGCCGAAAACCCATTGCCGCGAAAGAGTTCCCGTTCTTCTCCGCCATGCTGAGCGCGTCGGACAAACCGCGGCGCGCCTCTCCAAGTTTCCCCAGATACAATAGCGGCCAGAGCTGAAACCACCAAGAGAGCATAAAATGGTAAGCATCGGTCAGGCTTTGGGCGATCCCCATGCCTTCTTCCGCAACCTGTCGAGCAAGCGCATAGTTCGAGGATAGGCACTCCATCCATGCGTGCGAGTGGAGGAGCGTGTTAATCAAGCGCGGATCGCCTGCCGCGCAAATGAGCGCTAAGGTGCTGCGACAGGTGGCCGCGGTTTCCTGCCGCCACCCCCTAAAACGCAAATTCGCCATGGCACAGCTCACTTGAGCGCGCATTTTCAAGATCTCATCTTCCAGATCGCGACTACACGCCTCCGCTTGCCTCGCCGTCTCTAAGCAGTAGCGACTATCCAGCCAGCGGGCGATGCGGCTGATGTCCACCAGCGTATTGACCTCAAGACGCTTGTCCTGCCTTTCGCGGGCGCAATTGAGCACAAGCTTGAGATCTGCAATTGCACCATCGAGGTCGTCTATGGCGCTGCGCACCCGCACCCGTCGTAGCAGCAAGCCGATCCGTGTCTCTACTTGCTCCGACGGGGGTAGGCGATCGACGAGCGCGAGCGCTCGGTTCAGGTAAGCGAGTGCTTCGCGGTTGGCATAGCGCCGCGCCGCGTTCTTCGCTGCCTGAGCCAAATACCGCAACGCTCGTGGGTAGTCGCAACCCCGCTCGAAATGATCGGCCAGCTCGGCCGCCACCCCGTGCGAGTGTTCGCGATAAGCCGCCGCCAAGCGCTCCGCGAGGCGCTTGTGGAGCCGTACGCGCTGGGCCGCGGCGAGCCGTTGATACAAAACCTCCTGATAGAGGGCATGCAAAAAACGATAGCGGCCGGACACCGTCCCG
>JBOIEG010001056.1:0-2304 GCA_050740915.1 Gammaproteobacteria bacterium
GAGAAGAGTCTGTCCATCATCAACTCACGGAGTCGATTGCCTTGATGACCACCCGAACCTCGATTTTGGCGCTCAACACGCACGTTATGGCTTTGGTGTTCAACCTAAGTCCGACAAGCTCCTAGAAGGTACGATAAACT
Organism: Gammaproteobacteria bacterium; assembly: GCA_050740915.1. Classification (GTDB taxonomy): domain Bacteria; phylum Pseudomonadota; class Gammaproteobacteria; order JBOHHR01; family JBOHHR01; genus JBOHHR01. Next base: position 141 of record JBOIEG010001056.1, read on the forward strand.
GGGTGCCCGAGCGAAGCCGGGTATCGTTATAACCGCACAGGCCCAGGAGCACTACCAGATCCTCAATTACAGTGCTACGGTCGACCCCGAGCGGGACACCAGCGGCGGCTATTTTGTGCTGAAGCAGATGGTGCAAAAGGCCAAACGTGGAAACTGGCCGGATGAGTTTGGCGAGAAACTTTGGAGGGTGATCACAGACCTCGATTCTGTCGCCGAGGGCTTGTACGAGCGTGCCCGTGGCAGGCGCTATCGGCCGCTGGGGAAAGAGATAATTTTGTATGTGCAGTCCGAGCAGCAGCCTAACCCAGATAGCCGGATCAGCCTAAGCGAACAGCACGATCAGCTCGGGCTTCGCAAGATTAAGGTTGACTGGCGTTGCACCGAGCTCGATAAGCGGACCATACGCGTGGCCACCCAGCTCATAGGGGAAGAGTTCGGCCGCCTAGGCCTTGGTCGAATCAAGCTACACGACTGGCTTTTAGCGGATAATGCCGAGTGGCGTGAGGACCTCTGGGGATTTGGTCACCACATGGGCACCACACGCATGGTCGATGATCCGAACAACGGAGTGGTCGATAAAAATTGCCGCGTGCACACGATGGAAAATTTGTACATTGCGGGCAGTTCCGTCTTTCCCACGGGTGGCTACGTAAACCCGACACTCACTATCGTGGCCCTGGCGCTCAGGCTTAGCGATCAGCTAAAGGCCAAATTGTCGGTTTAGCACCTGCGACGTTAGCCACAAGAAACGGCCTATCCCTGTGCCTCCCGGGTCTGGCACAGGGGTGGTGCCCTTGCAATCGTCCGTTGCCCGCAGCTTAGGGTGTGAACGGACGAATCGACCTATACGCTGCTCCTGGCCCCTGTTGCCTCAAGAGCGGCGAGCGCTTAAGAACCATACCCACCATTGATGATCTGGTCAGAGTTGCATACGCTATGTTCCTCAAGCAACTCGCGTTCTAATGCAAACTACGAGCGGTCGAGCTAAGACCACCCTGCTCCTGCCGACGCAAAAATGGTGGGCCCTAATCGAAGGGCGTGAGAGCCTTTGTCTCATGGCTTTTATCACCCTCTACGGGCTCACCGTTCTTTGTCTGGGGATGGGCCGCTCTTACTTCGGCTATGGCACTGAAACCGACTTCGTGGGGGCATTTCTTCCCGATGCCAGGCGGTTTCTAGCCGGCGAGCCATTGAAAAGCCCATGGCATCCCCCGCTTTATCCGATGCTGATCGGCGCGCTCTACAGTGTCGCCCACGATTGGCTGACCGCAGCCGTACTGGTCTCGGTCCTCTCTTCCTTGGCGGTCATGCTCATCAGCTACCGGCTTTTCTTTATGCTAGGGGGCCGACCTGCGGCATGGGGGGCGGTGTTGACGCTCGTCGGCTCTTATGTCTTTGTCAAATACTCCGCACTGGCCACTTCCGATGTTTTGTTTCAGGCTTTGTTCCTCGGCAGCTGCCTCCTCGCCATCATGGCATTGAACTCTGGCTCGCGTTCGCTGTGGTGGGCATGCGGACTCGCGGCTGGCTTAGGCGTCGTGGCGCGCGCGAACGGATTGACCTTGGCTCTGTTTGTGCTCGCGCCTTTGCTCTCCCGCGCCGCAGCCCGCGACAAGATCAGTCAGTGTTCCTGGTTCGCGGCTGGCTTTGCACTACCGGTGATCCTGATGCTCGTCTACGGAGCTCTCATGGGATCGAACGTCTTTCCCGACGCTACTCATGTAAGCCTTGCCGCTACCTATTTCACCGAGGGCGATCGCGCAAGCGGGGATGCGCTGGAGGAGGTGAACGGCCGTTTCGATAGCCTGACAGCGGTATTCCTGCACGATCCCTCGGGGATCGCGCGAGCTTATCTGACCGATCTCTACGATCTCCTGACCGTCAAGTTCACGCAGTTGCTAGAACCGCCGCTCTATTTCTTCTACTTTACCTGCCGTACTACGCAAATGCTGAGCCTGTAACCTTGCCAAACCTCAAGTCGCTAGACGAATTACATGCGTTCGTTAAGGGGCGAGCGGCAGAAGCGCCGGTCTACTTATTCGCCTCCTCCGCAGAATTTGTGGGTACTGATCTGAGGCGTATTTATGCATCTGATTCATTACTTGGAATAAAGTTACGTTCTATAGGTCCGAAATTTTGGGTATCAAAAAATCTGTTGGGCTGT
>JBOIEG010001057.1:0-2188 GCA_050740915.1 Gammaproteobacteria bacterium
GCCCAACAGATTTTTTGATACCCAAAATTTCGGACCTATAGAACGTAACTTTATTCCAAGTAATGAATCAGATGCATAAATACGCCTCAGATCAGTACCCACAAATTCTGCGGAGGAGGCATAAAAACCTTGATCGGTCAGGACGATGGTGGGGCGCAGCCCATAGTCGGGCACCGAGCCTGACGTCGGCCTTTTCGGGGAGTCAAAGGGAGATCCGCGATGCGCTCGTGGCGAGAATACACGGCGGCGGTGAACGGCCGCGGCAGATGGTCATTACCGGGGCCGCCGGTGTGGGTAAATCGCTGGTGGTGCGCATGATCGCCTGGCGCTTAGGACGCGATTATCTCGCCGCGGCGCAGGACAATCGTCCCTTGCCCATATTCATTCCCCTGCAACAAGTCACCTTGACGGACCTCGCCGAGGATCTCGACCTGTGGAGCGTGCTTTGGCGTTGGTGGATCGACTGGGCGCACAGCCTCTATCCGCTGCCCGAATGCAACATGGACTGGTTGGAGGACAGGTTTCGAAAAACATCGATTGCCGTCGTCCTCGACGGCGTGGATGATTTTCTGGTCAATCATCCGACGATCGGTTTGTCGACCGTGGTGGCGATGTTGCGCGAAGCGGCAACCCGCTACCGGAACAATTCCCGTCTTTCCTTTATCGTGGCCATACGCGCCGGCTTCCCTGGATTACAACGCTTAGCGGATGATCCCAAGGATATTTTTGAGGTACTTCGTCTCTCAGAGACTCAAGCCGAACGGTTCTTCCCGACGTGCAAGACCTGGCTTCACCATATCGATGATCGGGAACTGGTCAATCTCATACTCACGCCGCTCATCCTATCTAACTATGAACCGGAACGGGATGGCGCAGTCGTCACGGGCTCACTAACGCGTTGCTCGATTTTGGGCCAAACCATACGCACCATCATTCGGCGCAGCAATCTCGTCGGGATGCGCACCAAAGCAACTCAAGTCGTGGAAATCGATCACCTGCTATACGCTCTGACACTGATCGCATGGCTCTTCTTTCACAAGTCGCGCGGTGAGATCGGCACAGAAGTGCTGCAGACAGAAGCCCGCGATGTCAGTAAGCAGTGGAAAGCTTTTTTTTCGCGACAAGGATCCGAATCGGAGGCTTCTGACATCATCATGGAGTTTCGTTTGGTGGGGGACCCGGAAACTTGTAACGCGCTGCTGCAACGAACGGTGTTTGTGGCTACCGGACCCGAAAAGGTGCGCTTTTCCCATCGTCACTGGCAGGAGTTTCTCCTCGCCCAATATTTCGCATTGTGCCTTGAATGGGGCAATGTCGAGGATTTCGGCGTAACCGCGTTCAACTCTCATATCTATCGCATGGCAGGCGACCTATTTCACGGGCAGACGATAAGCGAACAGCGGATGCGGGCCGTGCTCGAGTCGTGGAAGCGATCGAGAAACACGTATATTATGGGGAATCTGATCGCGTTTCTGGCATGGACTCAAACCGCCATCGATGCCCGGGCTATAGGGCTGTTGCTCAACGAATTACCGAATTTCGATGCGCTTTCCCGTGTGGTGCTCATCGCTGAGTTGGGCTATAGGATATTGGTAGACCGTGAGGATGACCATGCGCGGATGGATCTGCGGCGTGCCTTTATTCCGATGCTGCGCGAGTTCTCAAATCCGGTCACGGCCCCGGTAGACGATCCCGTCGCTTCCAGTCTCGCCTGGTGTTATCAAAAAGCGTTCGCAGAAAAATTCGGGATCTCCCAACCCGAAACACCGTGGCCCGCCATCGGATTCGATGACGCGGAGACGGCCAAAGCGCTCCCCATGGTCTGCACGGTGAAGGACGCTGAGCTGATATTGGACGCTCGTTCGCGCTCGCTGCAGCTTGCGTTTTTGGTGCCCATCGTTGACGCTTATACCGACTCGAACCTGGCCATTCGAGCACTCCATTATCTTTACTATCTAGTGGTCGCGAGAAAACACGGGGCGCATATTGTGGAACTTGCCCAGGACTTGCCTCCCCTCCTCGCTTCGGGAGGTGAATTTGAAAAGGTGATCCAATCCTTTACCCTAGGAGCCTGTTGGACTTAGGTTGAACACCAAAGCCATAACGTGTGTGTTGAGCGCCAAAATCGAGGTTCGGGTGGTCATCAAGGCAATCGACTCCGTGAGTTGATGATGGACAGACTCTTCTC
>JBOIEG010001058.1:0-3835 GCA_050740915.1 Gammaproteobacteria bacterium
TCAAGAAACTCGGCAACGTGCTGACTGCGTACCCCGTGATGGCAGATAACCACCGTCGGGGTATCGGGGTCCAGCTCTTCGAGCAGCGTAGGTACCTGCGATACTGGACAGTTTCGGCTGCCTTCTAGGTGACATATTTGGTATTCCCAGTCCTCTCTGACATCCAAAAGCAAAGAGGGCCTTCGCTGGTGCTCAGTTGCTCCCTTAATTCGGCGGGTGCGAGGGACTGCGGCCATGGCTTAGAAGACGAACCGTTCAAGCACGCGTTGCTCCAGAACTTCCCATGGCCTGATCTGCTGCTCGATCATGTTGATCCGCGCTTGTTCAAAATTCATCGTGGGGGAATTTCCTCTCTCGGTGAATGAATCTTAGCGGGCTTAAGTCAAGGACGATGCATTATTATAGTGTTACTATCGCAAATGCAGCTAGGGTGCCAAACGTAGTGCATCCACGATGCTGGAATATAAAGCATCTCGCCGGGCTTCAATATATGTTCTAGCGCGAGCGGTTAACGCTGCCGGTTAGAATTACTGATCTCCCCTCGTGGGCTGTAAACTCCTCTCTCGTCGGAGAACCGGTGGTGGCCACTGGTCCTTCAACACGAGCCCATTTCAACGGGCTAGGCATTTTGCCTGGCATATATAGACTCCTGGTTAGCTGAAATCGCAATAACTCAGCCGCGCCCTCATCGCGGCTTATCCGCACTCCAGGGCAGAGCCGTGCCCAAGAGGGGAGGGTCTCCGGCAAGCGCAGGCTCCCAAGCCTCACCCACTGAGCACCGGAATGAGGGGTTGCCTTGCAGATCCCGGCTAGAGATCAGGTGAAAAATGGCATTGTATTTCTTATCCTTTATTCGGGGGTTAGGCCATCCGGCAGAGGATTTGGTCAGCAGCACATAGCATTGTGCCCGAAAAAATCCGTATATCGAGCGTCTATCCTATAACGCTCCCTATGTTTGGACAAGAAATCGACGAGCAGATCTTCCGCATCGACGTCCCCAACCCAAGATCCAGCACCAAGGTCTTCGTCAGAGGTGTCCCAGTAATACCCATACGCTGTCAACTCTTTTTCCCATAATGCAGTCTCTTTGCTACCCACACTAACCTTTGCTTTGGCGCAACCCGAACAACGAGCGAACGATACCGTCGCGCTACCTGCTCAGCCAATGAGAGAGCCATCGGATCCTCGACGCGGAAACCCATCACGCTTACTAATGGGAGAAATTTCAGCCGCATCACGTAGCCCACTTGATGACCCCCACCGAGATCTTCAACGATCCAGCCAGTGTGTCGGAAGATCTCGTGATACGCCGCAGATTGGTACAAAGCCGTATTCATACCTGATCTCCCCTTTCCTCCAGTTAGCACTTCATCTTGTCTGCCTAGGCGAGCTAACCAAGCTCAGCAAATCGAACGTAGATAACGTGAGAGGAAGACAAGCTTTTCCCACGCACTCCTCTCGCGTCGCAATAGCGCTTACGGATAGAACGGCGTCCCCTCGAAAAGGTTCTGCGGGGAGAGTTCAAATCCGATCCATTTCACAGGTACAGTGTCCCGATCTTCATCCCGAGTGTTGCTCTCGTGGTGCACCGACCCCGTGTACCACACGACCACATCGGCATTGCTAACGGATTCCCCGTTTACATAGGTGGGCAAATCCTTTGCCAGAAGTTGGGTGCCGTCGTATTTTGTGACCCAGACGTCCTTCCGCGTATACGCCTCAATGAAACGGGCTGTACCGGTCCGCAAGGGGATCAATTCATACGAGGTAGGGCGCCCGTTGCCGTTCACAAGGAAGCTGTCACCGATCTTCAGCGTGGTGAACTGTAGGGGGTTCCACACGATACCTTTTTCGGGAGAAACCAGGGTCTCGCTGTCACAGGGCTTCAATGGATCATTCACTTCTCCAGTGGTCTCATCTAACAAGAACCCACATGAGGATCCCACATGAGGATCCCAATCATGTTTGGTTTTGTAAACTGAGTCCCCGCTGGCACCATTGAGGTCGATATCCAACCGCCATGTGAAATTATGTATATGGCCTAGGCGGTCGTCGGGTCCTAATACCTTAGGTCCGGTGGAGCCTGCCCGGATCACCACCGTGCCATCGTCATGGAAACTCCATTCGAGGATGTAGTTATAGTTATCTGCATCGAGCACAGACCACAGGACCACCTCCTCGCCGAGACGTACCAAGGCGTCATCCTTCCATGCTATCCCTCGGTCGCGGAACTCCTTACACACCTTCCCACGGCCAATTATGCTACCCTTAGGACAATCGGCAAGGCTTAACTTCAACGATGGGAAGTCAAAATCCGCTATATCGTAGAAGCCTGGTGAGCCAAGAGAATCTGGAAAGAAGACTTCATAGGGAACGAAGATTTCCGAGATCCGGGCGTCATGTAAGACCTTCACAGACGGGGAGGAGGGCGATTTTTGGAAAAAAGCCCCCTCTACGATCAACCCATATTTCGACACCGCTTGATAGCAAAGATGCCAGGTTGATCCTGCGGAGAATGTCACTGTCTCTGCTGAAGAGCAATGACTTCTCGCCTCATTTTTGCCGCTTGCCAGTGTCTCACCGCCTGGTGCAGCGCCGATAGAGGTGCTCGCAATATCTGCTGCACCCACCATAAGCAGAATATAGATATGCTTGCGTTTGATCATAATGTTTTAGGATAGTTATGGTTATCTGCATTAAGCACAGACTACAGGACCAACTCCTTGCTTAATGATTCATGACTACCTCCAGCAGGGGCCGTTCCACTTCGCGGATGACCATCTGGAAGATGTCGCCGGCTTCATGGCCATCGAGATCATCAAGACCCGAAGCGAATCCTTCACACCATGCGCGATCGTAGCCGGCTCGCGCGTTCACGAGAGACTTCGCTGTGGATGTATGCGTGATTGACGTCCTTGCTCTCCCTCCGAGGAAGCCTCGTTAAGGAACCTCAGTCTGGTATTGATCCAGGCTTCCGCAGGAAGCTTACGACAAATGTCGCATTATGGCTAGAGAATTTTCAAGCACTTAGATCCGAGTTCCGGAAGCCTGCGATAACCGTCGCTTGGATGCTGGCTGGGAGCGGCGACCGGATAAAAGTCAGGCATCATCTGGGACGGGCTGCCAGCGCACAGGAATCGGGTGGTCAAGCAGTATCTTGAAGCCCAGTAGGGGGACGATCCAGATCGAGCGGCTGCCCGCCTATGCCCCGGAGCTCAATCCCGTGGAGTACGTCTGGGGCCTCTGAAGAACCACGAGCTGGCCAATCTCTGCGCCGAGAGTTTCAGGCAGTTGACGGAGTTTGCCCGCCGGAGGTTGAGGTCTATGCAGCGCAAACCGACGCTAGTGCGCGCGTTCTGGCAGCAAGCGGAACTGCCCCTGTGAAAAGGTCAGCATTTACGAAAAACTCAATAATTCGCTTTGTGGTCGAGTAACCACAGGACGGATCTTTCGGTCGAAATTACTGAACATCATCTTGAACAATGCGTAGCAACAATGACAGAGCAAGAAGCATTCGAAGTTGGAACCGTAAACATCCGCAGGAAGTTGAAAGAGGATGAGCTTGTTCATTTGCAATACCTCCACCACCTTGTGCTTTACAAATTGGCCTCCTCTTCTCCGGAGCTTCCGTCAATAGGTGTGTAAATAGCTCAGGCGGCTTCCCTCACAGACTCCTCTTTGATTCGTATTCCATCGGCATAGGTCGCTCCCTAGGAGCCTGTTGGACTTAGGTTGAACACCAAAGCCATAACGTGTGTGTTGAGCGCCAAAATCGAGGTTCGGGTGGTCATCAAGGCAATCGACTCCGTGAGTTGATGATGGACAGACTCTTCTC
>JBOIEG010001059.1:0-1250 GCA_050740915.1 Gammaproteobacteria bacterium
GAGAAGAGTCTGTCCATCATCAACTCACGGAGTCGATCGCCTTGATGACCACCCGAACCTCGATTTTGGCGCTCAACACGCACGTTATGGCTTTGGTGTTCAACCTAAGTCCGACAGGCTCCTAGGCCCATTGAAGGATCAAATCGTGGCCCGGCCAATTTCCACCATGGAGCGCCTGGATACGCTTGAGGCATCTCTCGCACGCATCGAGACTCAGTCAATCGAGTGCTGGCGCAGCTAGAGAAGGAACAGACAGCGTCGGCACCACCGCCGCTGGCAGCGTCTCCCCCCGAGCGAGCCAAAGCGCCCGCTCAAGGACAACGCAGCGGCAAACTCCCTGTTCGGCAACCATGGACCCAGGCTGAGCGCGATCTCGTGCCCCAACTCATCGAACGTTACCAGAAGACTAGCCGCGCCCCCAATGCGGGCAAGCGCCGCGACCTCGTCGGGCGCTCCCTAGCCCACAGCCGCTTTCTCCAAGACGACGGTGAGGTCGTCGATCTCGACGATTTGCACGGCCAACCGGTGGTGCTCATCATCATGCGCGGGTTTGGGGGCGCCGTTTGTCTGCACTGCTCGACCCAGATGCTTGCCTTGGTGAAAAACCTGCCTCAGTTCAAACAGCGCAACGCGTGGGTCTTCGTAGTCTATCCCGGGGATGCGGACACGGTTCCCGTCTTTATTGAATCCATACGGGCCTTCGATTCCCGTTTCCGAGCCCCATTTCCGATTCTGCTCGACATCGATCTCGCGGCCGTGCGCGCCTTCCGCATCGAGGGTAATGTGGCGAAACCCACTACCTTGATCCCGGACCCGCAAGGCATCGTGCGCTGGGCTTATGTAGGCCGACAGCCCTCCGATCGTCCTTCCATGGAACTGGTGCTGCGACAACTTGACCTGATCAAGGCGGGATAGTCGCAGGACGGCGCCCTGGGGAGGTCAAATTTGGTGTCCAAAACTGAGGTAGACGCGAGACTTTCCTCCTACCCGAGTATCCCCGATATCGAGATCCAAGGGGTGGTCGGGGACGGCGCAATGGGTGTGGTGTACGCGGGCCGCCAGGTCTATCTCGATCGACCGATAGCCGTGAAGGTCCTCAAGCGCTTTGGAGCCTTGTCCGATCCTAGTGTAGTGTTCCTTAAATAACTTTACAGTTAAGCCGCCTTCTTTTTTCCCTCGGGGCAGGGTGGATCTGGGCTTGATCTGCTCCATCTTGACCCGCGCCCGCTCGATCTTCTTGATGATGTCCT
>JBOIEG010001060.1:0-5178 GCA_050740915.1 Gammaproteobacteria bacterium
GAGAAGAGTCTGTCCATCATCAACTCACGGAGTCGATCGCCTTGATGACCACCCGAACCTCGATTTTGGCGCTCAACACGCACGTTATGGCTTTGGTGTTCAACCTAAGTCCGACAGGCTCCTAGGATATCTTTGATCTTTTTGCCGGACCTTTTATCTTTCGGATCGGAGCTTTTGTAGCTGAGAAATACCTTCTTTTTCGGGGTCATTTCCGGAAACCTCGTATGGAGGTGCTGTCTGCCCCAGGCGATCCGCGATCCGTCGTGTCGATGACATCATATTCAGCGGCATCTTTGGCGCATCTGAATCCCATGTTTGGCACAGTAGTATGGGGGTCCACGGTGCCTCGGTTTGCGCATCGCAGACGGAAGCTCTGAACGACGTTCCAGGAGCCACCGCGACGTGCACGAAGACTGCCTTTCCATGGTCCTTTGGGATTGTTTGCGGGCGCATTTGTGTAGTAGGCCGGGCCGTAGTAGTCGCTGCACCACTGCCACACATTGCCGACCATGTCGAAGAGGCCGTATCCGTTCGCCGGGAAGCTGCGAACCGCAGATGTGGGCGGTACATCGCCAGGTCCCCTGGCAAATCCTGTGCGAGTGGCATCCGCTTCTTCGTCACCCCAAGGATACAAGGCATTTTCAAGACCACCGCGTGCCGCCTTTTCCCACTCGGCTTCGGTTGGCAGACGCTTGCCGGCCCATCCGGCATACGCGACCGCGTCGAACCAGCTAACCAGCACGACAGGGTGATCCGCCCGGTCGTCAGTCGCATATTCGCGCCAGTTCAGCTTTTCGATCTCGCCGTACTTTCCATCGCGGTAGCCCCAGGCTTTACCATTCAGCTCGGCCGTTGTGCGATGATCGGTGGCCTCCACAAATGCAAGGTACTCGCGGTTAGTTACTAGCGCTTCGTCAATCCAGACTTCGTCCAAGTCTACCGCGTGCGCCGGTGCCTCAAAATCACCGCCCGCATCGCTACCCATGTTGAAGGTTCCCGAGGGGATCAACACCATTCCGTCAGTCATGTTTGCGACCTTTAATGCGGCCGCCGTCTTCGTTGCTGCAGTCATCATCATGCCCTCCATAAGGCTCTAACCGTTGAAGTCATGCTCTAACTTATCAAGTATGCGTCGATGTAACTCGACGAATTCGGGACTAAACTTAATATCGCCTCGCCGCGGACGCGCGATTGGCACCACTACCTCATCGACGATGCGGCCCCTGCCGACTGTCAGAACTCGGTCGGACAAAAAAACCGCTTCCTCGATGTTATGCGTCACGAACAGCACCGTGTTCTGTTCGTGCTCCGTCAAGTCGGATAACCATTCCTGCATGCGGTACCGGGTAAACATGTCCAGAGCCCCAAAGGGTTCGTCCATGAGGACAACGGCCGGGCGCGGAGCCAAGGCACGTGCGAGCGCGACGCGCTGCGTTTGGCCCCCAGAAAGTTGCAGTGGATATTTTTCCGCGTGATCTTCCAGGCCGACCAACTTAAGGTGATGATCGACGGAACGCGCAATTTCGTTCGGAGCCAGGTGCTTGAGGCCGAAGGCAATGTTTTCACGCACGGTCAACCAGGGAAACACGCGTAGTTCTGGAACACCATGCCAATATTGTCTGGGACGTGCACATCCCCCGCCGTTGGTATAAATCCGGCGAGTCCGTACAGTAACGTCGATTTGCCGGAACCAGATTTCCCTACGATCGAGATAAACTCCCCCTTGCGAACTTCCAGATTGACATTTTCGAGGACGTAACTCGCACCGTAACCGACTTTCATCCCGCCGACTCTAATAACGAGCCGTTCATCGATGGCTTCAGGGAGCGCATCAACACTTGCTATTGCGGGTTTCACGTCAGAGTTGCGGTTCATGGCTTCGGGACCACGTTCGACCATGTCATTTCTGCTGTGAGTACTTCAGCCACGGGAACCGTAGCAACAGAGCTGCGTTCACTGCGAAATCCGCCGCCGCACCTAACGCCCCCAGCATCACGAGCGCTGCCAACATTCGGTCCATCCTGTAGGCGAGATATGAGGCATTGATTTGGTAGCCGAGTCCGGCGGATGCGCCGGCCAGTTCCGAAACGAAGACCATCACGAACGCAATCGCAACGCCGTTGCGTAGCCCCGCCACGATGACCGGAAGCGAACCTGGAAGGATGACCCGGAACAGGATTTCATGTGGTGTGGCGTTAAGGGTTCTCGCACTCCACACGAAGGAATCGGGAACCCGCTGAGCGCCAATATGGGTGTTGATCCAGACCGAAAAGAATACGGCAAATGATATCGCGAATAGCTTGGAAATCTCGCCAATACCAAACCACATGATGACAACCGGGATCATCGCAACGGGTGGCAGCGGCCTGAACATCTGCATAATCGGCGAAATATAGCTGTGTGCGATCTCGCTGCGACCAGTAAACAGTCCGACAACAATTCCTACCACGCTCCCGATGGTCCAGCCTCCAAAGGCGCGCCACAAACTGATTCCGAGATCGCTGAGCCTAATTTCGTCAAACGCCTGGATTACTACAGAGGGTGGCGGGAACAGCTGTACTCGCGGCAGATAGGAGGCGATGAGATCGAGGCCGAGAGCAGAGAATAGCATTTGTGCGCGACCAACGAATTCCCACAGTGCCAGGAAGGCAACGACGGCAATTATTGCACGCTGGGGCGATGTCATTGTCTGGCTGCTGTACCTTTGTCATAGTCGATTAGATCCGAACGGACAGCATCCAAAAACCGACCGTCAACAACGTTTGGGAAATCAGGGGCCTGGGTCCCCGCCTTGACCTTGTCTGTTGCAACCGCCCATTCCGCTTGGGCGGTCCAATTATCAATCAGCCGCCGCGTTAGGGCAGGGCGGAAGACAAAATTCCCCCAGATGCCATCGATGATCTCACGATCAAGTTTCGTATACTGCTCAAGTATCTGTTTGGCGCGTTCGGGATTCGATTCAATGAAATCGCCAGCGGTGACCAGCGCCCGCAGGATTGCGGCTAGGACATCCGGTTCCCGCTCGATCTGCTCAGGTTTCGCATTGAATACATACAATTCTGAATAAAGTGTCTCGTCGGCGAAGGTGGTCACCTTATCTTTTAGGTGGCGCTCCGCGATGAAGGCAAAGGGGTCGAAAATCGCGATCGCGTCCACGCTACCAGCCGCCAGCGCCGCCGGCATGTCCTCGGGTTTCTGGCTTATCAATTGAACCTCGGAATCTGAAATGCCGTAGCGCTTCAGGAAGGTATAGGTGAAAAATTCAGGCCCCCCGCCGAACGAGGTCGCAAGTTTGCGCTTCCTAGTTTTGAAATAGCTACGCGCATCGTCGCTTCCCTCATCCTTCCACGCTACGATGCGCACTTCGTTCGTGGTTTTTTCCACAACCTGCGAAACGACGCGTATCGGGTTTCCCTGCAAGGTCGCAAGCGCGACCGGCACTTCACCTGACACAGCGTAGTCAATGCCGCCAGCAAGAAACGCCTGCAACGCGAACTTGCCTGCGGTGAACTCTTTAAGTTCAACATCCAACCGTTCCTTTTCGAAAAAACCAGCGTCTTTGGCGACCATCACCAAGGTCATTGCGGGTGAAACCTGAATTCCGATCGAAATCTTTCGATTCTTGGATGAATCAGCCGTACCCGTGTCTCCGGCGCGATCACACCCGTAATGGCCGCCATCGATAGCATCAACACCGCCGAGCATGCAATCAGCCACGATTTGGTTTTTGATAATTTACTCATAGTCCACCACCTTACTTCAGGTAGGATTAAATCAAGCAGCAATCAGTCGACACACACGACTTTTTCTACCCACGGGAAGTACTTCTTGAGGGTACGTTGAATACCGACACCTAAAGTGAGATTAATGCTCGGACAATCCAGACACGTACCCTTCATACGAACGGCGACGACACCGTTCTCGATGGACACGAGCTCCACACCACCGCCGTCGGCTTCCATCGCTGGCCGGATCTCGTTCAACCGAGACTCAACCTCTGAGCGTTCCCATGCGATCCTGTCGGAGCTGTTCATTAGTATTCAAGCACAAATTATCGGGTCTGTCTGATTCATTTTCCGCATTCCTCGAAGATAGGCTCTTACACAAGTGCGTGAGCGTTGGTGAGTAACTGGCTTTCCATCGCCAGATGGACGGAATATCTAATGCCCTGAACAGCGGCGCGCACTTTATCCAAGAGCGCCGGACTGGTACGGGCGGCATTGCTCTTATCCATAAAGCCGAAGTAAACACCTATTCGAGTTAGTGGATCGGTATCGAAACTCGAACCGTCCATTTCGCTCAGAAGGACTGCGTTCTGCCATACTTTTTGGAACAGTCTCAAAAGCGCGGCGCGTTTTTCATCATCGAGCGTGGCGGTTCGGAGCATCACAAGATCGAACGACATGTGTTTCATACGTCCCGCTTGGTCTGGGCTGAAATAGAGCGGTACCTTAAGAAGCGATGTGCCACTAGTTTCCAACATCCGCAGCCATGACGCGTGCGGCTCCCATGTAATGATGCCCAAGAGTTCGGCGTTCTGTTCTCGCCGGCATTGTTCCTTGAGTTCTTCAAAGCTGACTCTTGCGAGTGTGCTACTTTCACAATGCCAACTGATCCGATCCGCGCGCAGAGCTGCTGGATCTATTGACATACGCGCGTTGCCGGCCGAGCTTTGCAAGGTAAATGCACTGCGCAGATAGTCTTCCGACACGGTACCTACCTCGACAGCGATCCGCACATCCTCCCCTTTCTTGTTTGCGGCGTGCTTTCGAATCAAGCTGAACAAATGACTCGTAGATAATACGGAATCATGTGGTTGAAGCTCGTTAGCGTCGCAAACAAAAATACAGCCCGTAGCCGAATCGACAACAGTGCCAACTCTGAGAAAGCGCTGGAAACGGCCGCGGCCCCACAAGATGTTTCCAGGAACAGCCCCGACATCAATCGTCTCTTTCTCTAACGCATCCAGAATCTTTACAGCGGACCATGGTTCGACATCCCCGACCCGTGGTCCCGGATACGATTGACTAAACTTATCGGGTTCTATCCAGGCTAGTGTAGTGTCCCTTAAATAACTTTACAGACTTTCCAGTAACTGCTATGGTCTCGCTCATGCCGAATACCCGCGTGGCGATCAAGTTGCAGCCGGCTGAACGCACGCCGCTGGAGACATGGGGA